>JAJEDS010000180.1 GCA_022821365.1 Dehalococcoidia bacterium
CAACACAGAGACTCAGAGACATAGAGGAGCGCAGAGAATGTCTGAAGGCTCTGTGATTAAAGCATTGCTAATCCAAAAGGAAATTGCCCTAGCCCTGGACACCAACAGAAATACCAGGTTCTACCGCCGCAATCCACGAAATATAGAGACGCCACAATAGTGCGACTCTCCGACCAAAAAATACCTCGTGTGGGCCAAGGTTTCTGTCAGCATTCACCGTACAGCCCTGACCCAGGCGGAGAAGCCATTGTCTAGTGAATGAGTAGAGTGTATATTCTTAATCAACAGTTCCCTTTTCTCTGAACGAACTTCAGGCGAGGAAGATAGTCGCAAAACGACCGGTTATGGCTACGCAGGACATTCTATTACTCATTTCGCTGGGGATCATCGTGCTCTGGACCTGGCGACTGGCCCGAGCCAAGGGGCTGAATCCCTGGTATTGGGGTGTCGGCACCGCGTTGCTGGTTGTAGTCGCCTGGATGTTCAGCCGCCAGTACCTCGCCCCGGTGGTTATGGCCCCCCTGATTTTCCTGTTGCTGTTCCGGAGTCCCCTATTTCGCAGGAATCGGCAACCCGAGTCTACTCCCTGTCCCAGTTGTGGCGCTCCGGACACCGGGGGCTTGAACTTCTGCGTCCAGTGCGGCTGGGACCTGTCCCAAATAGGCGCGGAACGGCCGGAAAGCGTTAGTGAAACGCCAACTGCGCGGGATCAGCAAGCTGAACAGGCTGAGGGAGTCCAACAACAGGACCAACCCACAGCTGAACCCTGGGCGCCCGCCCCGGCCGCGGAAGAGCGAAGTGAGGGAAGGACCGACACTACGTCCCCACCCCCGCAGGCGACTGAGCCTGAACCTGAGCCGATTTTGGCCCAGGAGGCAACTCCAACTCCGGTGCAAGAGGAAACCCCTACCCAGCCTGCTCCTCCCCCAAGGGAGCCCAGACCCATACCAACCCCGGCTAATCTGACGGCACGGGGCATTGAACTGTTCAATGAGGGAAGGTACCAGGAGTCGATAGACCAGTTCACCAAAGCCATTGCCCTGGATCCCAACTACCGGGAGGCTTGGGAGCGGCGAGCGGAAGCTTACGGAAGATTGGGTCGCCCGGAGCGGCAGCAGGCCGACCAGAGGCGCCTGGAAGCTTTCTAGGTGAGGGGGCTAACCTCGCTGGCGAACAGGACTCCCGGCCAGGACCGTCCACACCCGAATTCCCGTGAGTAGAGGAGCCCGTGCGGGCTAAACGGCCATTATGTGGTAGCCGGCGTCTACCGGAATGATGGAACCGGTGATGCCGCTGGACATATTGCTGCACAGGAAAAGGGCGGTATTCGCCACTTCTTCCGCCACAATGTTCCGCTTTAGTGGAGCCCTCTCGGCGTGGATTTTCTTCATATCCATAAAGCCGTGGATGCCGCGGGCCGCCAGGGTTTCGATGGGTCCGGCGGAAATGGCGTTAACGCGTATGTTGTCTCCACCGAACTCGGCGGCAAGCTGCCTAACGCTGTGTTCCAGGGCTGCCTTGGCCGTGCCCATGACATTGTAGCCGGGGTACACCTTCTGGGAAGCCTCGAAAGTCATCGCGATGACGCTGCCGCCGCCGGTCATCAGGGGCGCCGCGTGCCTGACCAGGGGGATCAGGGTGTAGGCGCTGACGTCAAGGGCCACCCGGAAACCCTCGCGGCCCGTGTCGGCAAATCGGCCCGCCAGGTCTTCCCGGTTGGCGAAGGCGATGCTGTGCACCAGAAATGAGATCTCCCCAAAAGCCTGGCCTACCTCGCGGAAAACCGACTCGATCTGCTCATCGTCGGAAGCGTCGCAGGGAAGAATGATGGCGTCGTCCAGAGTGTCAGCGAGCCGAGCTACCCGGTCTTTCAGACGGTCATTATGATAGGTCAGGGCCAGTTGCGCGCCTGCCTGCGCCAGAACCTGGGAGATGGCCCAGGCAATACTGCGGTCGTTGGCCACCCCGAAAACTACGCCTTTCTTGCCGCTAAGGTCTATGGGATACAAGGACGCTCCTCCACTGTTGCCGTACCGCGCATGGGCGCGTTTCCCGGTTACCGGCGCGGATATCCATTTAAGTGAACTCTGGAGCCACCTGCTCCAGAAACGTGCTCAGTTGCTGCTCGGGTTCGAAGGAAGCGAACCTCACAATCACGGTTTCCGCCCCGGCTTCCAGGTACTGGGCGATGCGCTCCTTGACCCGTTCCGGCCCGCCGAATGGGCCCCAGCGATCTCCCCAGATTTCCGCGCCGTAGTAGCCCAACAAATAGCGTTCTGATTCGGCCTCCGCCCGGGCCAGGTCCGTGCCCATATTGACGGTCAGGTACATTACAGTTTCCAGCGAATCGGGGTCTCTGCCCAGGGAGGCTGCTTCTTCACGGACCGCTTCAATGACTCTGGTGTGTTCTTCGGGACTGTCAGAGATGGATATTACGCCGTCGGCCAGCCGGGCGGCACGCTTTATCTGGACGTCCCGGGCCCGGGCGCCCCAGTGGCAGGCCAGGTAAATTGGCACACCGTCCTGCTGCACCGGCCAGGGCTTAACAGTAACCGATTCAAGGTCAAAGTGCCGGCCAGAGAAGTCCACCGATTCACCACGGCCCAAGGCCTTGATTATCTTTAGCATCTCTTCCATGCGGCTGGCGCGGCGGCGGGCAGACACACCGGCGGCATTCCACTCCGCCTCCTGCTCGGCGTTGAAGGCGCCACCGACACCGGCAGCGATCATCAGCCTGCCGTGAGAAATCAGGTCGACGGTGCCGAGGGTCTGGGCCAGAAGCACCGGGTGGCGCAGGGCCATGAGCAGCACTGAGGTGCCGAGCCGGACCCTGCTGGTGCGGGCGGCCACGGCGGCCAGGACGGTCAGCGGCTCCAGGCGAGGTTTGGCGGTGAGGCTGTCCCCTACCCAGACGGAGTCCAACCCAGCTTCCTCGGCCCGGCAGGCCAGGTCAATGATGCGGTCGGCGCTCCGGGGCCGTTCTTCGGCCAGCAGGAGACCCCGAGTTGGCAGCAGCAGGCCGAGTCTGGGTTTCTTTTTCCCGGTCGTACCGGAATCAGATTGCGGTTGGGTCACCTTCGCCTCGCAAATGCGGAAACTCGGTCATAGGATTTGTGGGAAGGGTCTTGTGGGGCGTAAGCCGGTCCAGCAACCCCGGTTCTCTCTGCTGGAAGAACTCAAGGTCTTCGGTAATGTCCAGGTCGAAGCCCAGCCCCTCGCTGTAGCAGATGGCCACCGAGATGCCCAGTTTGCCGGCCTGGCCCAGGTGCTTGGTAAAGCTGCGGTTGCCCAACTCGGGCTTGAATGCCAGCTTGGGTGGGATCAGGATGCCGTTGGTGCCACTGTCCCGTCGAGCGGGGGCCAGGACGATATTGCGGCCGTGGCCGGCGGACCGGATCATGCTGGTGATGTCGGCGGGTTTGATGAAAGGCAGGTCTCCGGGCAGGTACATAGCTCCGTAGCCGCGCTGGGAGGCACGGTCAAAGGACTTGTCCACGGTGTCGTTAAGGTTGCGGCCCAGGTCTTCCATCCAGATGCCGTCGAAATTCCGGGTCAGGTTGCGGACGCGCCAGTCGCCACCCACAACCCAGAAAACTTCCACTGAAGCCCCTTTGATGGCCATTAGAACCCGGCGCAGCATGCCGATGACCAGATCGCCCCGTTCCTCTGCGGTGAGTGTGCGGGACAGTCGGGTCTTGCAATCCGCAAGGGGCTTCATCGGGATTATGGGAATAATGGTGGTTTCGTCCACGATGCTTTCATTCATCATGCTGAAAACCGTCTCACATTTCTAGGATTAGCTTGGCCAGGGCGACCTTGTCTGCCTCGCTGTTCATTACGGTGGGGGCGATTACGGCTCTCAGGCCGAGTCCCCCAATGGCCGAGGCCAGACCGGCGTCCTGCTCGTCTATTACCATTATGTCGCAAAAGTCAGCGTACATCCTGGCGACCCCAATGCAGGTGGCTTCGTGACCCAGTTCCGTCATAATTTTGGCGGCGGGGCCCCGGACTGCTTCGCCACCAACTATGGGGCTGACCGCTATCCGAAGGCAACCTTCCCGGTTCGCCACCCTCCTCCGGACACCTGGAAGGGCCAGGATTGGGCCGGTGCTGAGCAGGGGGTTAGATGGGCAAAGTACCAGCAGGGTAGCCTCGGCCAAGGCCCGATCAAATTCTGTCGAAGGCGTGGCGTCCTCCCAGCCTCGGTATGCCACTGACCGGACGGAGGGTTCACTGCGAAGCTTCACGAAATACTCCTGCATCGACAGGTTGCCGGAGTCCGTTTCGAGAAAGGTCCGTACCGGATCGTCTGACATTGGCACAATGGAGTGGGCCACGCCCAGGCGGTTACATAGTTCGGATGTAACCTGGGACAAAGTAGCGCCCTCGCCAAGCAACTGGGTGCGCCGGATGTGGGTCGCCAGGTCCCGGTCGCCCAGGTTGAACCAGGTGTCCGCGCCGTAGCGGGCCAGCATTTCCAAAGCATTGAACGACTCGCCGGCCAGTCCCCAGCCCGTTTCCGGGTTGGAGATGCCCGATAGAGTATATAACATCGTGTCCAGGTCGGGGGATACGTGCAGGCCGTGGAAAGTCTCGTCGTCCCCCGTGTTGACCACGATGGTTAACTGCTCGGGGGATAGCAGGCGGGTCAAGCCCAGCGCCAGCTTTGCGCCGCCCACTCCTCCGGCCAGGGCCAGTACATTGCCGCCGTAAGTGGGCATGGGACCCGACAAGCCGGCCCGGCTACCGGTTATCCGCTCCGGTGCCGGCGGTGTGGCGAGGGTGTTCGAACCGGAAGGTATCCAGCTTGACCAGGCGGTGGTAGGAGCCAAAGATCTCCTCCACGTTGTCGCCCACCAGGTCCAGGGGGTCCACCTGCCCGTCGTCCTGGTCGAAGACCCGCTTCAAGCCGTAGGTGGTGTACCGTTCCGCCGGTATGCGGCCGGCCTGCCGGATCATCTGCCTGAATTCGGAGGGACGCATCAACTGGCCGTGCTGGGCGCCGGCCGAGGTGGAGATGCTCTCGTTGATGAGGGTGCCACCGAGGTCGTTTACGCCGGTGGTGAGGAGCAGCTGGGACATTCGGCTGCCCTCCTTGACCCACGACGCCTGGATGTTGGGTATCCAGTTGTTCAGCATAATTCGGGCAATGGCGTGAACTTTGATAACGTCCATGCCGGTGGGGCCGGAGCGAACGTTGTCAACCAGCCCACGGAGGAACATGGGGGCCTCCGAGTTAACGAAGCTGAGGGGTACGAACTCTGTGAAGCCGCCCGTGTCTTTCTGAATGTCACGCAACAGGGCGATGTGGCGCGCAATCTGCTCGTTGGTCTCCACGTGCCCGAACATTACGGTGGACGTGGTGGGAATGCCAAGGTCATGTGCGTTGGTGATAACCTCTTTCCATTGTTCCACGCTGATGCGGCCCGGGGAAATGCGATCTCGCAATTCCTGGTCCAGGACCTCCGCTGAAGTGCCGGGCAGACTGCCGACGCCGGCATCTCGCAAGCCCTCCAGGTATTCGCGGATGGTGCAGCGGGAGCGAACGGACCCGTACAGCACTTCTTCCGGCGAAAAGCCGTGAATGTGCATGTCGGGCAGTTCTTCCTTGATCGCCTCGCAGAGCCGGATGTAAAGGTCGCCTTCCATCTGGGGAGGCAGACCGGCCTGAACGCAGACTTCGGTGGCGCCGTAGTCCCATGCCTCCCGGGCGCGGCGGACAATCTCGTTGATGGGGAGAAAGTACCCCTCTTCTTCGCGGAAGTCGCGGCTGAAGGCGCAGAAGCCACACCGCTTGATGCAGACATTGGTAAAGTTGATGTTGCGGTTGACCACGTAGGTAACCAGGTCGCCCACGGTTCTACGGCGCAGTTCGTCGGCCACCATGCCCAGGGCCGCGAATTCGGCGCCGGTGGTCTCGAAAAGGACCACTGCTTCTTCGACGCTGATATCCTCGGCAGCCAGGGCTTTGTCAAGTATTCGGGCGGTGTCTGGCTCAAGCTGCCCAGTCAAGGCTGAAAGACTGCCGGCCTGGGACCGGGCCGTATCGTTGCGATCAGTTCCTTCCGGCATACCGTTCCATTCCTCCTTTGACGTATCCCTCGGCATCGGTCAAGGCGATTGCCTTTTCCTGGAGGGAGTCGGACAACCAAGCGCGGGTATTTACGAAATACTCTGGGTAAACTGGCAGTCGGGGTTTCAGCGTAAGGCCTTGCTCGGCAGTGCGTCGTTGCAGGTCGGCAAGGGCTGGCCAGGGGGCCTCCGGGTTAACAAAGTCGATGGTGAGGGGCGAAACTCCGCCCCAGTCGTTTATCCCGGCGGCCAGATACTCTTCATAATCGTCGGAGCTAAGGTTGGGCGGCACCTGCAGGTTGACGTCGGGGCCCAGCAGGATGCGTGCCACGGCCACCGTCCAAAGCAGTTCGTGAGAAGTGGCATCCACTGCGTCTGCCATTGGTGTGGCCGGCTTGGCGCGGAAATTCTGGATGATGACTTCCTGGATGTGGCCGTAGGCTCGGTGCAGGTCCCGAATGGCCAGGATGGCCTCTATCCGTTCGCTGCGGCTCTCACCGATGCCGATAAGGATGCCAGTAGTAAAAGGGATGCCCAGTTCGCCGGCCAGTTCCATGGTGCGGAGCCGGACCCTGGGTCGCTTGCTGGGGGCGAATTCGTGAGGTCCACCTGCCTGATACAAGCGTGCGCTGGTGCTCTCAAGCATGAGGCCCATGGAAGGGTTAAAGGGCTGAAGGGCTGCCAATTCCCTGCGGCTCATAGTGCCCGGGTTGGCGTGGGGGAGCATGTTGGTCTCATCCATTACCAACTGGCACACGTAGGCCAAATACTCCAGAGTCGTGGCAAAACCACGATTCCGGAGCCATTGTTTCGCTTCAGGATAGCGCTGCTCGGGCCGCTCTCCCAGGGTGAAGAGAGCCTCGGTGCAGCCCAGGCGCTGACCGGCAGTGGCTACGTTCAGCACCTCTTCGGGAGTCATGTAAAGTCGGGCAGCCGTTTCAGGACTTTGCCGGAAGGTGCAGTATCCGCAGAAGTCCCGGCACAGATGAGTCAAAGGAATAAACACCTTGGGGGAGAAGGTAACCGTCCTGCCCTTGCCCAAGTCTCGCAGCTGTGAGGCCGCCGCGCAGAGTTCTTCAATGGTTGGACAACCGGGCCCGTCGAACAGGTAAGCCTCTTTGTCGGAAAGGGGGGAAAGGCTACGCGCATGGCTGAGAAGGTTTTTGTCTACAGAACGCACGTTCGCACCGGCCTGGCCAGGTTGAATGGAAAGGCTGTCGTTTGCCGGGGACAATCCCGTGGCAAGTGTATTCAAACAGATACCGCATTGCGGGCTGGGCCCGAAATAGAAACCTCATTGTAGCGGTTGCCCCTATGGGTAGCAACCACAGGTTCCGGGCCTGTGGCTCGCCTGCACAGGTGGCGGCAACCGGCAGAGGTTACCGAAATGTTGCGAGGGCGGGAGTCATACCCGCCCCTGCTCACCAAATTCCTCTGAGTATCTGCCTGCTATTGCATAGGAGAATAGGACGTGGGCCGGAGAATCGTGTTGTGTACTTTGGCGTTGATGGGGCCGTTTTGCTCCGTTTCAGCGCGGACCCGGTTCCAGTCGGGGTCGGCCTGGAAGGCGGCCCACTTGGCTTCCCGGTCGGCCAGGCTGTCGTAGCCCAGCATGTAGACCAACCGGTTGCTGGTGCCTATGTCTTCGGTCCAGAACCCCACCACCTTGATGCCGTGCCGTTCAAAGAAACCCACTGTGTGGTTGGCAAAACGATTGTTCAAGTCGGGGAGCCGTCCGGGCATGGTTTCGTATATTCGCAGTTCGTAGATCATACTTACTCCTGTTGCAGCCCAAATTTTTGCAGACCTAAAGTCTGGATATTCTTGTGGGGCGCCGACTGTGTGTTCAGAATCCGGCCAACTTCCCCTGGTCTGAGGGATCCTGCAGTCCGGGGGCCGTGCGACCCAGGTGCTCGTAGGCCCGGCGCGTGGTAACCCGGCCGCGGGGAGTGCGTTCCAGGAAGCCCAATTGCATCAAGTAGGGTTCCCAGACGTCCATCACCGTGTCGGAGTCCTCGCTTAGGGATGCGGCCAGGGTTTCCAGGCCCACCGGGCCGCCGCTGAACTTGTCGATGATGTTGACCAGCAGGCGATGGTCAGTCTCGTCCAGGCCCAGGCCGTCCACTCGCAGGCGGTCAAGGGCGTCCCGCGCAACGCCGCCGGTTATATTCTCGTCCGCCACTACCAGGGCGTAATCCCGGGTGCGCTTAAGGAGGCGGTTGGCAATGCGAGGAGTACCCCGGGAGCGGGCCGCTATTTCGGAAACTCCCTCGCCGTCCGCCGCCACGCCCAGGATATTGGCCGAACGCTTGACCACAACCTCCATGTCCGCCTGCTCATAGTAGTCCAGGCGAAAGACCGAGCCGAACCGATCTCGCAAAGGCGCGCTGATCAGGGAAAAGCGCGTGGTGGCCCCTATAAGCGTAAAGGGGTTAATGCGCAGGTTAATGTTCCTCGCCGCCAACCCCTTGCCCACCATCCAGGACAGGAAAAAGTCCTCCATGGCCGAGTAAAGCACTTCTTCAACAGAGCGGTGAAGGCGGTGAATTTCATCTATGAAAAGGATATCATCGGGTTGAAGGGATGTGAGGATTGCCGCCATATCGCCGGCTCTCTCGATGGCGGGACCGGACGTTACCTTGATATTGACGCCCATCTCTTTGGCTCTGATGTGGGCGAGGGTGGTCTTGCCCAGTCCGGGAGGGCCGTACAGTATAATGTGGTCCAGAGGTTCGCCGCGCATTTTAGCGGCCTGGATGCCGATAGCCAGGTTTTCTTTCACGGGCGGCTGGCCCACGAACTCGCTTAGCCGGCGGGGCCGCAGGGAGACGTCCGTGTTCTCATCGTCCGGCTGGGAATTGCCGGAGACTATGCGGGCCGAGGCTTCGGAGTAGCGGGGCTCAGCGGCGTTGGAGTCGGTCAAGTCGTGCTTCCGGCCTTACGGGAATGAAGTATCACATTTCCTGCTCGGGTATCCGGTCGGGAAAGCGGCAACACTGGAGAAGGGTTCCTGAGAGCCATTCTAGGCCAGGCCCCGGAGAGCGTCAAGAAACGAGTGTCATAGGAAAATGGAGACTGTACATCGTCTTGCGAGGCTTCTTCGGTTGAAAATAAAGCCTGCCCGGATATAATGTATCGCTAATGAAGTCCTATTTGCACTAATGAAGTCCTATTTGCAATTGAATTGGCGGAACCTATTATGCAGGTACTGAACGGAAGTGAACTGGCCGGCGCCCTGACCGCAGGTTTTCATTGCCTGCAGCGCTACCGCGATCCCATTAACGCCCTGAACGTCTATCCCGTGCCCGACGGCGACACCGGCACCAATATGCTACTGACCATGCGGGCCGGCGTAGAAAAACTGGCGCAGTCCGATACCGTCACTGCCGGGGAAGTGGCTTTCCAAATTGCCGATGGCACCTTCTGGGAAGCCCGCGGCAATAGCGGCGTCATTTTATCCCAGTTTTTCAAAGGGATAGCCACAGGTCTGGAAGGCACTGAAGTCTGCGCCGGCAGTGATCTGGCCAGGGCCTTCCGCTCCGCCACGGACGCAGCCTACAAGTCCGTGGGCAATCCGGTGGAAGGCACCATGCTCACCGTCATTCGCTATGTGGCGGAAGCGCTGGAATCGAGCCTCCAGCATGACGACGACATAATTTCGTTGTGGGCTACCGCGTACCAGGCTTCACGGGATGCCCTGGACGCCACTCCTTCTATGCTGGCCAAGCTGCGTGAGGCCGGGGTGGTGGATGCCGGCGGAATGGGG
>JAJEDS010000079.1 GCA_022821365.1 Dehalococcoidia bacterium
CAAAACTACCGTTACGTCGCGGGTATGGATTGCCCGGATCAGTTCCCACAGGTTATGGCGGGCTTGCGGGTCCAGGCCGGTGGTAGGTTCGTCCAGAATTACTAGCTCCGGATCGTTAACCAGGCTGGCGGCCACTGTGAACCGTTGCGATTGGCCAATGGAAAGTTGGTTGATGCGGCTTATTGCGCGGTCTGCCAGGCCCACCATTTCCAGCAGTTCGTTTGGAGGGACTCGCTTGGGGTAGAAGCTTCCCAGGAGAGTCAAAATTTCATGGAGAGTCAGGAAGGCGAAATATGCGGAAGACTGGAGCTGGACCCCTATCCGGGCCTTTATCCAGTTGGCGTCTTTCTGTATGTCCTTGCCCAGTACGGTAACCCGGCCCTCGTCCGGCGCTTGCAGGCCCTCGATTATCTCCAGGGTGGTGGTTTTTCCCGCGCCGTTGGGACCCAGAATACCGAAAATCTCTCCGGCCTTCACGTTGAAGGAAACGTCATCAACAGCCGCAAAATTGCCGTACCGCTTGGCCAGGCCTTCTACCAGAATCGCCTCTGACATGATAACATGGTGAATTATATCACAATCTTTTTGCGGCAGGCTTATCAGATGCCCCCCTCGGATGCCGGCGACTCGCCCGGGAGTGGCGCCAGTTCCGGCCACAACATAATCCCTGCCAACCAATACATGGCACTGACGGATAGCGAGAGAAGGCCCGGTCTGTGGCTGCGTCGTTTTGCGTCGGCTTCGGTGGTTGCGACCTTTGCCCTCATAGTATTGGGCGGAATCGTTCGGGTGACAGGATCAGGCCTTGGCTGCGGCGGTGAGTGGCCTCTTTGCGACGGCAGCCTCATTCCTCCACTTACCAAGGAGGACATAATTGAATACAGCCACCGGCTTGTAGCGTCGGGCATAGTGGGCCCCCTGGTGGCAGGCACCTTCCTGATTGCCCTGCTCCGGCACAGTCGCGAGCGTTCCGTGCTTATTCCCTCGGGCATTTCAGTGGTGCTGTTGCTGGCTCAGGCTGGCCTGGGCGGCGTAACCGTCTTGACCGAACTGCCTGGCCACATTGTTGCGGCCCACATGGCGTTGGCCCAGGCCCTGTTGGGTTGCCTGATATTGGTTGCTGTCGCATCCTATAACGTAAGGACACTCGACCAGGACTCTTCACCGTCTGAAACTCCACCGGCTCAAGCCTCAGTGGCCAACATGGACGACGGAAGAGACGGAACAGCGTCACCACCAGAAAGCCGCAACCGGTTTCCACTGCTTGCGGGAATAGCGGCCCTGGCTACGTATGTACTTATCCTGTCCGGTTCCTATGTAACGGCAACCCCAGGCGCATTGGCAGCCTGTCCTCAGTGGCCGCTGTGCGACGGCTCCCTGTGGCCATCCGGCGGCCTGCAGGCCATCCACATGCTTCACCGTCTGGTAGCCGCCGTTGTGGGCCTCTTTCTCATCTACACTTTCTACCGCGGTTACAAGGTGGGCATGCAACGCCTGGCCGATGGCGGCTTTACGTTGATGTTCCTCTCCTTCGGTGGCATCATTGTTTTTTTAACCCAGGTGTTCATTGGCGCAGTAGCCATCTGGTCCAACTTCCCGGTGGCCATTCGGGCCTACCATATTGGTCTTGCGACGGCCATCTGGGGGATAATAGTGGCTGTTTCCTTGCTCAGCTACGCTCGTGGATCTGATAACCGGGTGGTACTGCGCAGGGCTTACCTGGTACCGGAAACCGAGTCCCCGTCTGCCCCAAAGGAATCCGATTGACCAGGAATTTGGAGTGTCATCTGAAATGACCATGACCGAAGAGCAATCGGCCGAATTCAACCTGCCGCAGTCAGGCGATGCCGGTGTAACCAGGCGGACTCCTCTGACCGTTATTAACGACTATATAACCCTGACAAAGCCCCCCATCATCCTGCTGTTGCTGGTTACGGCGGCTGGGGGAATGTTTCTCGCCCAGGCCCATACGGTTTCCGGCGGCCTGCCCTCGCTGTGGTTGATGGGATTGGTCTGGCTGGGGGGCGCCATGGCTTCCGGCGGGGCAAACGCTCTGAACCACCATTACGATCGGGACATAGACGGCATCATGCAGCGCACCCGGCAGCGCCCGGTTGCCAGCAATCGCATCTCGCCGGTTCATGCCCTGGCCTTTGGCATCACGCTCAATGTGCTGGCCTTTGCGGTGCTGGCCCTGTGGGTGAACCTGCTGGCCGCCGGTCTGACCCTTGCCGCTACCCTCTTCTATGTGCTGGTCTACACCCGCTGGCTGAAACGGAGCACTCCCCACAACATCGTTATCGGCGGGGCTGCTGGCGCCATACCGCCAATGGTTGGCTGGGCGGCGGTAACGGGTACTGTTGAATTGCCGGCGTTTTATCTCTTCGCCATAGTCTTTTTCTGGACGCCGCCTCACTTCTGGGCCCTTTCCCTGCTGATCCATAAGGATTACGAGAGGGCCAATGTGCCCATGCTGCCGGTGGTGTCGTCTCGGGACTTTACCGTTTCCACCATCTTCCTGTACAGCCTGGTTCTCGTGGGCGTGACCCTGATGTTCGCAGTTACCGACGCCGTGGGCTGGATTTATGGCGCGTCGGCCCTGATATTGGGGGGAATATTCGTATGGATGGCCTGGCGCTTGCGGCAGGAGGAGAGTTCAGCAAACGCCCGGAAGCTGTACCTTTATTCTTTGCTCTACCTGGGCCTCCTTTTTGTCGCGGTTATGGTGGGAGCGGCAACCGGCTACTGAAGATGGTTGATCAATGCCCGCAGGCGGTCGCGACTCAGGGGAGAGAGTGTTGCCGCTAATGCAGATTGGGGGCGGGGCCAAACGGCTACAAATTCCGTTGACACTCTCTGAAGCCTGTGGTAATGTCTTGCATTAGTGAAATTTTGCACATACTCCGCGGTTGAGTGCACGGCGAAGTAAGAAAGGGAGTTGGCAAATGGGGCTTTTGCCCTTCCGAGGCGCAGATTCCCAGACCCTTCGGGCCGGGGATGAAAAAGGCAAGACCACACTTATGTCCAAGCGGTTCACCATCACACGGAAACCCCTCCTTCTACTGGGTATTTCGGCCATCCTCCTCCTGGTGATGGCCTGCGCACCGGATGCCAAGCAGTCCACCTTCGGTACCTCCGGTCCGGTAGCTGAACAGCAGCTGCTTCTCTTCAACGTTCTCCTCTGGGTTATGATCGTTGTTTTCGTCCTGGTAGAAGGCGTTCTGCTGTACGCCATCATCAAGTTCCGGCGCCGTCCCGGCCAGGATGAACTTCCACCCCAAACCCATGGCCATACCGCGCTGGAAATTACCTGGACCATCGTTCCCACGATCCTGATATTGGGTTTGGGAATCTGGTCTGCCATAACCCTGTTTAACCTTGACCAGCCTCCCGCCGGCGCTGATGCACTGGAAATAACTGCGGTGGGCCATCAGTGGTGGTGGGAGTTCGAATACCCCGACGCCGATGGCAACGGCAAGTACATAAGCACGGCCAACGAACTTAAGGTGCCTGTGGACCGGGCCGTTCGGGTGAACCTGCGCAGCGACGACGTAATCCACAGCTTCTGGATACCCAAGCTGGCGGGCAAAATTGACATGGTCCCCACCCGAGAGAACTATATGTGGTTCCAGGCAGATGAGACCGGCACCTTCTACGGACAGTGCGCCGAATTCTGCGGAACGGCCCACGCCCAGATGAAGTTCCTGGTCCAGGTGCTGCCTCAGGAAGATTACCTTGACTGGGCAGAGAGGTTTGGTGAGACCCCCGTCCTGTCAGCCCAGGCCCAGGCCGGTCAGTCGGTGTTTAACGGCACTGGCGGCTGCCTGGTGTGCCATACTGCCACGGGTTCTGATGACCCGGCTGTTGTAGACAGCCGTATGCAGAGCTTCCTGACCACCGAGACCGGCATTGCCCCGGGTCCTAACCTGACGGATCTGGCGACCCGCGAACGATTTGGCGCTGGCCTGGTAGATATGAACCGGCAGAACCTGCGGCAATGGATCAGAAATCCCGAAGATGTGAAGCCCGGCAACCACATGTCTGGGAGGGCCGCCATTTACCAGACGTCGGATGGACGTGCCAACCTGAGTGAAACTGAGATTACCTCGTTGCTGGAATACTTGCTTAGCTTAAAGTAAACTTGAACCAGTCATTAAAGAACAGGGTGGAACGGAGCCGCGGAGGCAGCAAATGGCCACTTTAACCGATGTAATTGACCGGCCATCCGGAGAATCCGGACTGTGGAGCTGGATTACGACGGTTGACCACAAAAGAATAGGCGTTCTCTACGGTGTGACCGCTTTCATCTTCCTGCTGCTGGGTGGAATCGAGGCGGGAATCATCCGGTTGCAGTTGTCCGTGCCCGACAGCACGTTGGTCAGCGCCGACACCTTCAACCAGATGTTCACCATGCACGGCACCACCATGATCTTCCTGGTGATAATGCCGCTGAGCGCCAGCTTCTTCAACTTCGTCATTCCTCTCGCCATCGGCGCCAGGGACGTGGCCTTCCCCCGCCTGAATGCCTTCAGTTATTGGGTCTTCCTGTTTGGCGGTTTGCTGCTTAATGCCAGCTTCCTGACCAACCAGGCCCCCGACGCAGGCTGGTTCTCCTACGCCAACCTCACCGAAAAGCCCTTCAGCGCGAACCAGGGGCTCGACTACTGGGCCCTGGGCCTGCAGGTCCTGGGTGTTTCCTCCCTCGCCGCCGCCTTTAATTTCATAGTAACCATCGTCAACATGCGGGCGCCCGGCATGAGCCTTATGCGGATGCCCCTGTTCGTCTGGATGACTCTGGTCACTTCCATCTTGCTGGTCCTCGCCTTCCCGGTGATTACCGTTGGCCTGATTGAGTTGACCTTCGACCGCAATTTTGGCACCAACTTCTTCGTCCCTGAGGGAGGTGGAGACCCCATTCTCTGGCAGCACCTGTTCTGGGTGTTCGGCCATCCTGAGGTCTACATCCTGATCCTCCCGGCCATGGGTATCGTTTCGGAGGTTTTGCCCACCTTTTCCAGGAAGCCCCTGTTTGGCTACCCTGTGGTGGTCTTCTCCGGCGTGGTAATCGGAATTATGGGCTGGGCCGTGTGGAGCCACCACATGTTCACGGTAGGTCTTGGCCCCGTAGCCGTCACCGTCTTTATGATTACTACCATGCTGATTGCGGTGCCTACCGGAGTAAAGATATTCAACTGGATTGGCACCCTCTGGGGCGGACAGATCGACCTGAAGACGGCCATGCTTTTTGCCCTTGGCTTCGTCGCCCTGTTCATAGTGGGAGGTCTCAGCGGCGTTTCGCACGCGGTGGCCCCCTCGGATAACCAGCAGCAGGATACCTACTATATCGTTGCCCACATTCACTACGTGCTGTTCGGCGGCGCCCTCTTTGGCATCTTCGCCGGTGTGTACTACTGGTTCCCCAAGCTTACCGGCAAGCTGTTCCACGAGGGTCTGGGCAAGCTGCATTTCTGGCTTTATTTCATCGGAATGAACGTAACCTTCTTCCCGATGCACTATCTGGGCCTGAATGGTATGCCCCGCCGTATTTACACCTATGCCAGCGAGTTCGGCTGGGACGGGTTGAATCTGCTGGCTTCCCTGGGGTATCTGGTCCTGTTCGTCGGCACCTTGATCTTCATGGTCAATATCCTTATCAGCCTGCGCAAGGAACCGGACGCGGGCCATGATCCCTGGGATGCGCCGGGGCTGGAGTGGAGCATCGCCTCACCGCCTCCCTCATATAACTTCGCAAAAATCCCCGAAGTCGAGGGTCTGGACCATTACTGGATTGTGAAGCGTCGGGCCGCAGCAGAAGGTCGCCCTGTCACGGAGCCGGAAGCGTACGTTGATCCCAGTACCATTCATATGCCCGATCCCTCGTACTGGCCTCTCGTAACTGCCATCGGCGTTCTGGTCCTGGCTGCGGGAATGTTGTTTGACACTGGGTGGGACTATATCCGGTTCCCCATACCCTTCATCGGCGGCATTATCTGCTTCATTGGAATTATTGCCTGGGCTAATGAGCCACCGGCCAAGGAGCATGCCGGCGGTGACCACCACGCAGAGGATGGCCACGGCATGGCACATCATCCCGCCACCGCCACGGCCGCGGTAATGGAGCGTCCGGCCGGTGCGGCAGGGGTAACGGTGCGACTGCTGTGCTCCAATTGCGGCAATCAATTGTCATCGTCTTTCCGATTCTGCCCCTATTGTGGCGGAGCGGTTGAAAGTCCCGCTGATCCAGACCACCAGGAGGGGTAGAGTTGGCCCACCACACGGAAATAAGCCATCACGCTCCCGAGGAGGAGCACCCCACTACTACGGGTATTAACAATCGCAAGTTATTGATGTGGGTGTTCCTGTCGTCGGACTGCCTGTTCTTTGGCTCCTTAATCGCTACCTATATGGTGTACCGGGGCCAGAGCCTGGTGGGACCCTACCCGGTGGACATTATCGACGTTCCGATAACTACCATCAGCACCTTCGTGTTGCTGTGCAGCAGTTTCGCCATGGTGCGGGCATTGGCCGCTACCAATGAAGACCGGCAAGGCGCGATAATCTTCTGGCTGCTGATGACGGCATTCCTTGGCGCCATATTCATCGGCTTCCAGGTTTACGAGTTCAACCTGTTCAAGACCGAAGGTCTGCGCATCGATACCAACCTGTTTGGTACAACCTTCTTTACACTGACCGGCTTCCACGGCGCTCACGTGACTCTGGGTATTGTGTGGCTGCTGGGCCTGGCGTGGGTTGCCAAAAAGGGAAGGGTGGGTCCAAAGACCGCCCTGGATGTTGAACTGGCCGGCCTGTACTGGCACTTTGTCGATATCGTTTGGATCGTGATTTTCACGCTTTTGTACCTCATTGGCGGGTTCGATACCGGCCCGGCCGGCGACCCGTCCCTGGTTCCCCATTCGATCACCGGCTTTCTGGGACTGATCTAAGGAGATACGGCGCATGAGCAGCGACCCCGGGGTTCACGAATCCCGCCACCCTACGCTCAAACAGTATGTGGGAATTGCCATATTCCTGTTTGTCGTAACTTTAATCGAGTTCGTGATAATCCTGCCCGTGGACTTCCGCGGCGCAGGCTGGACGATTGCTCCTCTGGCCATATTGTCGGCCATCAAGTTCGCCGCTGTTATCTTCTTCTACATGCACCTGAAGTTCGACAACCGACTGCTCACCTGGGTCTTCCTTGGCGGCCTGGCCCTGGGCTTCGCTGTGGTCTTCGCCCTGGTGGCCCTGTTCCTTTCGTGGACTCCGTCTCCGAGGTCTTATGCAGCTGAACATGCTCAGCCCTGCACATTCGACCACGAGTACGTGTGTGCGCAATATAAGCCTGCGCCTACTCCCCTTCCCACCCCAACACCGGAAGGCGGCGCTGCTCCTACCCAGGTACCTGCCCCGGATGATGCTTCTGTGAATGATTCCGGCGAGTTGGTGGCTGTCGGTCAGCAGATTTTCCTTACCGGGCAGGGGGAGGGTACTGCTACAGGTTGCTATACCTGCCATACCATCGCCGGTTTGGAAGGCGCCGCCGGGTTGCTGGGCCCTGACCTGACCAACATAGGTGCCGAGGCAGGCAATCGTCAGCCCGGGGTTACCGCGGATGACTACTTGAGGCAATCGATAACGGAGCCGGAAGGTTTTGTAGCTGAGGGCGTAGAAAGAGCGGTGCCTGGCCTGATGTTGATGGCTTTGACCTCGGGTCTGACTGAGAATGATGTGGACGCCCTAGTTGCCTTCCTTAAGGAGCAGCAATAGCGGAGCCAGTTCAGCAGTTGTAACCTTCCTGGTATTGCTCGCCACCGAACCCTTGACCGCCCGACCCAGTCGGGCGGTTTTTCTGTCGTCCTGCGTGTGCTAATCTATCGTCCAGCTACCGGGGTTTTCCTTATTCTGTGTGGGTAATGGCAGGCGGTTGAGTATGGCAATTATTTTTCACCTGATTACGGAGCAGGACTGGGAGTCGGTTAGCGGTGCCCAACATTGGCGGCCGCCCAGTCTGGCCGACGAAGGATTTATCCACTGTTCGGCGGATGAAGAGCAGGCCATGCGGGTCGTGGCTCGCCTCTATCCCAATCGCGCCGATATGCTTGCCCTGGAAGTGGATACCGAGAAACTGAACTCTCCTCTGGTATCTGAAGCCAGCCGATCGGGAGAAATCTACCCTCACATCTACGGACCGCTGGACCTGAGCGCCGTTGTCAAGGTCAGGCGAGTCGATCAGGACGGCGATGGCGGCTACTTTCTCACTGACCTCTAAGGGTTGCGCCCGTCGCCACTCCTGCGCTCGCATCCGCTTCTGTCCCAGCCACTTTTCGGAAGTCCGGTCGAGGGAAGGATGAAAGGGATGATTATGCCGGACTACAACACCGAAGAGTTGGGCCGCCTGGAGTCGGTTATCGAAGGCCTCTGCCTTTTGCCGGATGAAGTAATTCGTGAGACCGGCCGCGCCGTGGAAACAGGCCAATGCCCGCCTCACCTGGCTCCCTTCTGGACACTTGTCTCCGCCGATGCTGGAAATTGTCTTGATGGTCCTCTGTTCCGCAAACTTGAGACAGACTGGCGGGTAGCTGAGTACTCCTTTTATTCCTTCTTTCCGCCCGTCTATGCCCGAATTTATCACCAAGGTGAACGCCCTCAAATCTGGTTCGATGGCCGGACCCGTGGCCGGGTGGCGTTGTTCCGGTTCGCCAATGGGGAGGGCCTTGTCGTAAAACCCCTGCAAAACCGCAGGGAAGCGGAAATCGCCCAACGGGCTGGGGAAGCCGGAGTCGGCCCCCGCCAGTTTCCGTCGCTGGACGGTTTCCTGGTGGAAGAACTGGTGCAGGGCCGGTTCTTTACGGACCTTTCAACTGCCGAACTGCAAGACGACCTCCTGCACCGGGTCGGCCTCAGGCTCGGTTCCATGCTCTTAGCCCTGCACAACGCTGGCACCTGCTACAACGATGCCACGGTCTCCGACCCGGAAGGTCGTTCCCACTTGCTCGTCCGTCTGCCCACTGCAGGCCAGGCTGACCCGTCTCCAGATTGCAGACTCATAGACTTTGGCGTATCCGTATTGCTGGACAGGTTTCCCGACCTGGAAATGGAAGAAGTCTTCAATTTGGTGCGGACAACACCTGAATACCGCCTGGCGTCCCGCCTGGGCCTTGGAGGCAGTGAGCTGGGCCGTTTCCTGGCCCAGTATCGGCAACGGTTGTCTTCTGCATCTAGGGATGAAATTCTGGCACGCGACCTGCGCATTGCCGAGGAGGGGTTGCGGGAGGCCGCCGCCAGGATGGGAGCCGGCATAATTGGCCCGTTCCAGGAAGGGTTTGCCGAGGGTAACGACAGATAAGGGTTGGTATTCCCGCATCCCGGTGTTAGGATGATGCAGTTCGCTACGCCCACAAGGAGCTATTGGCATGAAAACTGAAAGACACGACGGTCGGAGCCTGCCTTTCCTGACGGTGCTCCCCGACGACTACGACCCAGCTATCAGCTACCCCCTGGTGATAATGCTGCACGGTTTCGGCGCCCACATGGGGGACCTGGCCGGCCTGGCGCCCGCCATCGAAGACAAGGGTTACGTGTATGCCTGCCCCAACGCGCCCCTGGCCTTCGACTTCGGCGGCGGTTACACGGGTTACGGCTGGATGCCACGGCAGAATGTCGCCAGCCCCGAGGAGGTTGAGGCCGCGCGGGAAAAGTCCGAGGCCTTGCTCGAAGACTTTTTCGAGGAGGCATTTGAGAAGCTGAACGCCACCAGGGGCAAAGTAGCTCTGCTGGGCTTTTCGCAGGGCGGGGCGATGACCTATCGTTGCGGACTGAAGAGTCCCGACGTATTTGCCGGGCTGGTGGCCCTGAGCGCCGCCATCTTCGACCCGGAAATACTGCGGCCCCGCCTGCCGGACAACCGTGACCAACCCGTCTTCGTGGCCCACGGCATAAGGGACATGCAGATTGACGTGGAAACCGCCCGGGCAACCCGGGTGTTCCTGGAGGCTGAAGGCTACCAGCCGCAATACCGGGAATATAATATGGGCCACGAAATACCCTTTGAGGTATTGCGCGACCTCATCCCCTGGATCACCGGTGTCCTGCCCCCGCTGAGGGACTAGAGCGTCGAACGGTCTGCAATTGACGGCAGGAAAGGCAGCCTCAGTTCTGCACTGGCGCTAGGCCTGTTCTAAACAAAAGCCAAGCTGGGAAGTGCATTTTTCTCGAACCCAGCAGCTTTTGGCTGCTCGGTCTGCCAGAATAGGGGCGATTCGCGAATCGCCCCTATTCTGGTGGCGAGGGACCGGTGCCACCTTACCAAATGAATATTCCACCCTGGCTTTAGTTTAGTATATGACCTGTTCAGCCTGTAGCCGCTCAATCTCCCCGGCGGGCAATCCCAGCAGTTCCCCCAGTATGTAGTCGTTGTGCTGCCCCATTAGTGGCGCCGGCCTGCTGATGCCCCCTGGGGTTGAACCCAGCAGCCAGGGCATGCCGTAAAGCCACTCAATGCCAACGTGGGGATGTTCCACCTCCAGATAGGCCTGCCGTTCCTGCAGATGGGGGTCGAGGAACTGGTCTTCAATGTTCATTACCGGCATTGCCGCCACGCCGTGGGCCTGCAACAGGTCCGTAATTTCCTGGGCCGTGCGTTGCCGGGTCCACTCCGAGACCAGGGAGTCCAGTTCCACCACGTTCTCCAGGCGGTGGGCAAGGGTGTCAAACCTGCCTTCTTTGGCCCAGGCAGGGCCGCCGAGGGCCCTGCAGAAGGCTGCCCACTCTTCCTCGCTGCCCACGGCTATCGCCACCTCGGCATC
>JAJEDS010000333.1 GCA_022821365.1 Dehalococcoidia bacterium
AGCAACCCAGCCCACAGGGCCATGGCTGGCAATACTCGTGGCCGGCCCACTCTCCCCGCCCCATAGTCCGGCTCCATCCCCTCCACACACTCCCGAAGAAACTCCTCCACCTGGCCCAGACTGGCTTCTCCTCCCATTCCCCCTCCTCCCGTCCACAACTTCTTCCCTACCTTCTATAGCCTACATTGACCTCTTCCCTCCCTTTCTACCTAATTTGTTGGAACAGATGACACATAGGTATGCCCCTACGTTTTCACTCAACTCTGCACAATTACGGATGCGGGGCTAACCTACTAGGGGTTGATAATCGGGGCCGGACATGGGTTCGTACTTATTCCAGTGACTCGAAAGCTCTACTAATAGCGTAGGCCTGGGGGAGTGTGTCTCCTTATGAATACGAACCGCCCTGGCTTCGTATTCGCCGGGGGAGTCAGCCATAGCGGCTACCAAGTCGTTGACCAGGTAGTGCGGGGCCCAGCCCAGGACATAATTATCACGAGTCTGTATCTGCACGGCAAGTTGAGTAACTGGATTGGTAAGCTCCAGGGCGATGAACAGCTTTTCGCCTTCTTGCAAGCGATTGAGTCTTTCTTGTGCCGCAGAATTTACACGACGCCCACCATGCAGGAGGAATCTGCATGTGAAGCCGCCGTCAGGCTGTTTTTCCAGCTTCGGGAATACCTCGTAATTGTCGGTCTGGCGCAATCCCCCATTCACTGCCAGGATCTCGACAGGCTCAGCGGCACCGTCGTATCCCAGTGTCTCAAGATATGATTGAAAATCCGGCCGGGCTGGGGACATAACTCTGTTTTGAAAAAGGGGAAACAATTCTTCCGAAATGTAATCCCTGTCAACTTCTCGAAACCCTGCAATCAAGGGAAAACGGGCTTCCTTCTGGGCGCGTTTTGCCCCACCCGTGTAGCGGAACCGGTACTGCGGATATTCCAAGTCGGCATCCAACCTTCCAACCGGATACCACAACCGATTTTCTCCAGCGCCGTGCCAAGCCAAGAAGAGGGTCTTTTCAGCCATCGGTTAACTCGCGTAGTTGTCCAAGGTTGTACTTCATCAACTCTACGGCGAACTTTCTTTGAAGGTCTGTCATCCAGTCTTCAGGGACTCGGTTCACTATGTCCAGTATATTTTCGTCGTTCAAGTTTGACAATTTTGACAGGCACGGAAGAAATGACTCCGGATATTTAACTACAGCCAACCTTACCAATTGCAACGGGGATGGGCCATTCCTGCCTTGCTCTAACCAGTAAATGGCTCCGGGTGCACGTTCCGAGTACCGCCCTACTTCCCCACTCATCAACAGACGTTCCCTACGTTCGTCAGTTAATTCCCTGCCTAACGAAGAAGCATGGTCGAAGGTTGGCGCCAAAGTCTTTAGTTCGGGAGATAGGGAATCAAACGTCCATGCCCAATTCTCGTGGTGACGATCCGTGTTGCCGATAAGGGCATCGAGTACCACATACTCTGCAAATTGCGACCTGTTTCCGCCATAGTTTCCAATTGCGATTAAGATGGTACGCAATGTGTGTTGAGTCTGGGAGTACCTTCTTTCAACATCATAAGATGGAATCCTGTCGTCGAGGTCTTGATAGAAGGACACGACGTCGGATATGCATTCATTACCATGAATAACCGATTCTCCGCTTTGAAGGAACGACCTGGATATTGAACCACGTATGTATTCGCAAGTAGCCAACTCCACTATCGCGTGAGGAATCTCCAAGACATCCGCCACTTCCGCGGCAATCTTCTCAGACCAGTGTTCTCCCGAATCAGGACGTGGATACTTAAACAGCCAGTCTGCGCCACCACTCTCATCTTCAATTCGACACCAAAATTTGCGCTTGCTGCCCATGCTCTCAATGCGATCGGGATCAAAGGCGGACTCGGGTTCTATCTCAAAAATGGGATAGTAATCTGACATTTCATGGACCCTACCCAATCTCCCTTGTCACCGACCGAGTTGCCCCTCCAAACGTGGGGACCCAGGAGGAGTGTTTTCCCGGGCCGCCCAGGACTATGATTGCCAGGTCTTCGGGGGTGGCTACCATGGGGACGGGGCCGTCGGGGATTTGGCCGAATCGTTCCAGCATGGTGGCCTCGGTGTAGCGTTCCAGGGGGACGCGGGCGTGGCGGTGGAGCCAGGCGCGGATTTCGGCCTTGGTGAAGCCGTCGGTGGCCATGGTGGCGGCGTGTTCGGGGCCCAGGGCCAAGAGGGTCTCGCCAGCAGTGTAGGCGTTGTTGGCGCCTGTTACGGCCATGGCCCCCGCGATGATGGTGAGGATTTCCTCGGCGGTAGCGCCCGTGTGGTCGTTGATATTATGGGGAGGTTCACCGCCCACCACCGTCACGGTACTTTGGTCCGGTGCAAAGCCCCTCTCCACATGGAGGGGTTCCCAGGGGTTGGCCTCCTGGTTCTCGGCAATGCAGTAAGTGTACTTGGAGGGCGCGCCCTGGGTGGACATGTCGCCCACACCGGGGTATCCGCCGCCGATGTTGAGCAGGGCCAAACGCACTGCCCGGCCAATGGTGGCATTGGCCCGCCAGCCCGGGCCATAGGCGCCGGAGGAACCGTTCATGCCCAATTTCTCCCGGATGGGGCCGTTGACGATGAACAGGGGCGCGCAGGAGTGGGTGGTGGCCTGGATGGCGTAAAGGTTGAAGTCGGGGGCGCTCATGGCAGCCACCCCGGCCACGATGACGGGAAGGTATTCGGGCAGGCAGCCGGCCATAACGGCGTTGATGGCCAGTCGCTCCACGGTGGCGTCGCCCCAGTTGGGCGGCAGTTGGGCTACAACGTGCTGGGGGTCAAGGGAAACTGTGGACAGCATGGCCTCCACCCGCTCAGGCGTGGGGGGCGTGATGGGGAGACCGTCGCTCCAGCCCTGCTCTAGGTAGTGGCTCTGGATGGCGTCGTAGTCGTCGGGGAGTTCAATGCGCTGGGCTTCCAGTCGGACCAATCAGGGCCTCCAGTAAGAAGGGACGGGGAACAAGATCAGATCAAATCAGCCAGGCTAGAAAACCATGGTAAAGGCGCTGATGAGTTCGGGGTTACTTTTCACCCCCATCCTGGGCGGGCACAAGACCCGCCTCTACGTCCATCGAGGGGGAAGGGACTTTCACCCCAACTTGACCCCGGGACGGGTCAGCCCTGTCACGACTGTATCGAACAGAGCATCAGCCTTGGTAACGGCAGTCTCGGCAGGTACGCCGCCAATGGGATGGGGGGCGATGGCCATGGGCAGGTCGGGCATGCCCAGCGAGCGGCGCTCCACGTTGCCCAGGCGCTGGAAGAGGTGGCTGCATACCGTTACCGTGGGGATGCCCCGGCGTTCCAGTTCCACCGCGTCGTGGATACTCCACGAGGTGCAGGAGCCTCAATCGCCCAGGCCCACGACGGCCACCGCCACCGTGGACGCCATCTCCTCGATGACCCGGGGTTCGGCCGGAATGGATGCGGTGGGCTTGCGACGGTAGAGGGCCACGGGTATTTCGTACTTCTCCCGCAGCAGTTGCTCCAAGCGCTGGAACAGGACATCGCCGTTGGGCTTGCTGTTCCATAGGAAGCCTACGGCCTTGCCCCGCAGGTCTTCCGGGCGCACTGCCATTTCCGTGCGCAGTTGGCGGGGCGGGGCGGTGGGGTTGAGGACGGTGATGCGGTCTGTAGTGGTTGACATTGCTCTGGCTCCCCGCGAGTGTTGGCGGAATTATAGGGTGAGACTTGGGCAAAGAACAAGGGCGCCCAATTTACGGGGCGCCCCATACTTTACCACGACCTGCGAACAGGGCTTATCGGACCGAGTCGCCACCGTCAGCCTCTGGTTTTTCGCCCGGTTCTTCGGTCTTTCTCACGATAATAGGAACAGTAGGGTACCTTTCTCTCCCAAAGGTCAATCTCCATTTCTTGATTGGCTCTTCGCGATCAGTGGGTTCCTCATTGTTTTTCCTGCCGGTCCTCTTAACAACTCTTGACATGACAATTACCTTCTTCCAGTGACCTCGTCCTACGTCTCGTTGCCGATTATATCATAGACCTCGGTTATACCCCAGCCGTTTGGCTGTTCAGACAGGCTCCCGGCATCGTGGAAAGAGTAATGAATAAGAACTGTCTCCACATGATCAGGCACCATAAATTGAAGAACCTCTTGCAAAGCCTGTCCCGGCTCCAGCTCAAGAGGCCGGTCTCCCAGGTCAATGGAAAACTCTTCAAGTATCGGCCAAAAGGGGTATACGGTGCTTGGTTCCGGTATGCTGTGTTCACCGGATGCCGGCCGTACTTGTTGCAGTATAAAGTATCCTCCATGCAGTGCCACCCTTACCTTTGAGCTGTTGTTAAGGGTAGCCTTCACATCCAAGTGCGTATAGCCGTTACCCAATGCCCTGTGGCTTATCGCATGCGTGATAGTCAAGTGCGGCTCGAAGTCCCGGAACAGGTCGAACTTCACTGCCGCAAACAACCCGCCAAACAATATCGCTAGAACGGTGACCAGGGCAAGGACAATATCGGCCCAGTCGCCCAGGGGCACGGCGTCGGGCAGGGCCCAGTCCACCATAGCAACCAGTAGGAACAGTCCCACTACTGCCAGCAGGACCACCACCAGAATTTCTATTACCTTGTCTTGCATTTCCCAGGCCCTTGCCCCACTCGGTTGCCTGTATTCTCTCCTGGCGGTAGGGGCGCACGGCCGTGCGCCCCTACAACTTGTGCGGCGGAATTTGCCGGCTAGAAGCTTGAGCGGCGGGCCTCCAGGTTGGTGTGGATGTCGATGAGGACGGTGCGGCCTTCGGCGTTATGCTGGCGGGCCTGCATCAGGGCGCCGGCCACCTCGCCCGGCTGGGTTACGGTGATGCCCACCGCGCCCATGCCCTCGGCAATCTGGGCGTAGTTGCCCGACATGCGGGTGGCGCCGTAAAGCTCGTTGGCGGTGGGATAGCCGCCGGGGTAGGTGGCCATGCCGCCGTTGTTGAGCACGATGGTGGTGATGGGCGCGCCCGCCCGAACCGCCGTCTCAATGTCCAGGCCCGACATGCCAAAGGCGCCGTCGCCCATGAAGTTGAGGCAGAACTTGTCGGGGCGGGCCAGCTTGGCCCCGATCATGAGGGGGATGCCATAGCCCAGGTGGGTGGTCTTGCCCCAGCCGATGTAGCTGTGGGGAGTGGTGCCGGTGTAGAAGGGCATCATGGTATCGCGGGGAGCGCCGGCGTCGTGGGTGACGATGCTGTTCTCCTTGTCCAGGGTGCGCTCCAGTTCACCGATGACGCGGTAGTGGCTGATGGGGGACTCGTCGGTCTTGAGGATGTCCTCCCACTCGGCCATCCAGGTATCGCGCACCTTGGCGATCTGGTCAGCGACGTCGGTGGTCCCCTTGCGGCCGTTTTCACCGGCCTGGGTCTTGACCTCGGCGATCATAGCCTTGAGGGTAAGCCTGGCATCGCCGGGGAGGCCCACGTCCACGGAGAAGTCCTTGTTAATGTCGTCAATGCTCTCCACGTTGTGGATGATGACCTTGCCGTCGGGGATGGGCTGACCGTAGCTGGTGCGGGTCATGCTGGAACCCACGGCGAAGAGGACGTCGGACTCCTGGAGCCAGGTGCGAGCGGGCAGGGAGGTGGCGCTGCTGCCGGAACCCAGGGCCAGGGGGTGGCGCTCGTCGAAGGAGGACTTGCCGGGCATGGTGCAGTAGACAGGAATCTCGGTAAGCTCGGCGAACTCGCGCAGTTCCTCGGTGGCGCCGGCCATGAGGACGCCCATGCCGGACCAGATGACGGGCTTGCGGGCGTTGAGGAGCAGGTTGACGGCTTCCTTGACATCGCCGGCCTCGGGGGCCTGGCGCATGCGCTTGGGCGGGTTGTAGTTCATGGCGGCTTCGGGGACTTCCAGGCCGCCAATGTCGGCGGGAATCTCGACGATTACCGGTCCGGGGCGGCCGTTGCGCAAAGCGTGGAAGGCGCGGCGCATGACGCTGGCCACCTGGCCCGGCTGGGTGATGACCTCGCCAAACTTGGAGACGCTGGCGTAGGTGCGGACGGGGGAGAAGTTTGGCTTGACGGAGTACTGGCTCATGGCTGGGCCGCCGGGCAAGTAGAGAATGGGCACGTTGTCGCTGTAGGCCTGGGCCAGACCGCCCATGGAGTTTTCGGAGCCTGGGCCGCCCTGGGTTATGGTTACGCCGAACTTCTCGCGGCCGTTGAGGCGGCTGTAGCCGTCGGCGGCCATGAGAGCGCCGCGTTCCTGGCGGAACATGATGGTGCGGATGCCCTCCTGGGCGACGTGCTCGATAAGCTGGTTGGAGGGGAAGCAGGAGACCCACTCCACCCCCTCGAGTTTCAGGATTCGGGCCACGGCCTGCATAACATTCATACTGGTTTGTCCTCCAAAGCTATATTTTTCGGAATTATTGGCCGAGGGTGATTTTAACACAGGGGCGGCCCGGTGTTCCGGGGGGTTCATCCACGAAGGGATACGGAAGGGCACAAGGGAAGCCACCTGCCCGACACGCAGCCCGCAAGAACGAAAGCTTGGCGAGGTGGCGTCGATTTGTTAAGCTGGATGGCGTTGGAAAACCGCTCATTCCGGGGGAAGACCTGGAGCGCCAGTTCGGATTCCCCTGGGACAATGGATAACCAGGGAAGAAGGGGTTCGTTTCACGCAGCCCTGAATTCGCGGAGAGGTGGCCGAGTGGTTGAAGGCGCCGGTCTCGAAAACCGGTATACCCGTAAGGGTATCGCGGGTTCGAATCCCGCTCTCTCCGCCGCATTTGTAATTTCCACAACCTTTTCCTTTTCCAGGCAGACCGGCGTTTGGATAAAAGCGGCTTGACCCGGTTGCCGCTGCCTGTATCAACGCGGCCTCCTTCAACCGGCGTTGTTGGCGTTGACTCGGGACATGGGTCGGTGAAGACGGGTCTGCCTCCTCCTGTTCTTGGAATGTAACTGATCACGTTTGAGGGGTAAGTAGCTGGCCCCGGAGTCGTCATTCCGGCTTTCGCCGGAATGTAGATGTATCTGCGACGTGTTAAAAGGCAACGCTCTGGGAAAACGGCTTTCGCCGGTGTGACGGTTTTGGCCTGCGAATTCCCCACAAATCTGAACAGCTACCTGTACCCGGAGCAGGTTGCGCCATACCCATTCGACAGTTACGCTAATGGTCCACCGTGCCCTCCGGGAGGGGAGCGGGCGTCGTCCGGAATCGCACAACTGGCGGAGTAATGAGGAGTAGGTGATCTTGGTTGAACGCGATGTCAGTTCGATCGTTGCCGGCACGCAGGCGTATTACGACGGCCCTGCAGACGAAATCTACCGCACCATCTGGGGCGACAATCTGCATCTGGGCGTACCCTGCAGCGACCAATGCCCCCATCCCGAGGCGATGGAGCATACCAATGAGATTATGGCCAGTGCAGTACAACTGGACGCGGATACTCTAGTGCTCGACCTGGGTTGCGGGTATGGGTCTACGGCCAGGTACCTGGCGGCGACCTTCGGGTGCAAGGTCACCGGAACCAACATCAGTGAGAAGGAACTGGACCTGGCCCGCCATCGGGCTTCGGAGGCGGGCCTGGCCCACCTGCTGACCTTCGAGTACGAGGACTTCCACAGCCTGGCCTACGCCGACGGCTCCTACGACGTGGTCTGGAGCCAGGAGGCGTTCCTGCACGCCGCGGACAAGAATGCGGTGCTGTCGGAATGCCACCGTGTCTTGAAGCCGAACGGCGCCCTTATCTTTACCGACATACTGGTACGACGGGATACACCGGCCGAGGACCGGGAAAGGATTTACGACCGGGTGAAGTCGCCGGACATGTGGGACCTGGATGATTACCGGGCAGCCCTGTCCGGGCTGGACCTACCCGTCAGCAGGGAAGAGGACTGGTCCCGGCACGTCGCTCGATCCTACGGCTGGGTGAGGGACCGGCTTGGGGAGAATCGGGGTGCCCTGCTGCCGCGTATCGGTGCGGAGACCATTGACAATACATTGGGCGCACTGTCTTTCTGGGTCAACTCGGCCAATGCGGGCTACATCGGTTGGGCGATGTTGGCGGCAACCAAACCGGCGTAGGCTCCCTGAAGCTGACGGCCCGGGCGGGAAAGGAATCCTACTTGACTGAAGCGGATAACATCCTGGTCCCCAGGGACCTGTACAAGAAGCAGTATTCACGGGAGTTCGCCGGACGCTGGGATGAACTGATCGACTGGCGGCGCAGGGCGGATGCGGAGAGCAACTTCTTCCAGGACATTCTTAAAGCGCATGGAGTCGAGAAGGTTCTGGATATTGCCTGCGGCACCGGATTTCATGCCGTTACCCTGAAGGCCGACGGCTTCGACGTTACCGCCGCCGACGGCGCCCCAAACATGCTGGTCCAAGCCAGGGAGAATGCCCAGCGTTTCGGCATCGACGATCTGCGGTTGGTGGAAGCCGAGTGGACCCGCCTCGGTGAGTCCTTTGCGGGGGAGAAGTTCGACGCCGTCATTTGCCTGGGAAACGCCTTCACTCACCTGTTTGATGAGAGCGACCGAATACGGGCCCTGAGCGAGGTGTACCGACTGGTCAGCGAGGACGGCATCGCCATCATCGATCAGCGAAACTACGATGCCATGCTGGACAAGGGCTTCTCCAGCAAGCACCAGTTGTACTACCTAGGCGAAAAGGTTGAAGTAAGGCCGGAAGAACTGAGTGAAGACATCGTAACGATGCGCTACGAATACGAGGATGGTGAAGTCCACTTCCTGACCATCTGCCCCATACGGCAGGACTACGTGACCAACCTGCTGCTTGATGCCGGCTTCCGCAGCGTGACGCGGTACGGCGACTTTGTGGAAGAGTACGATTTCTATGAGCCTTATTTCGTGATTCAGGTTGCCAGGAAGTAGGCGAGGGCCAGGCCAGGTACAGCCTCTCCCTGCGGATTGGCCCAGCTAACCAATCAGCCGCCTGTTCCTGGCGGCTTTGCTTGTGCCCCGGTATTGATGGCAGAGTAACGCTTGGAGTCCAAGCAAGCCTAAACCGTGTTGGTGTCCAATGCGACAGCCCCGCCGTTTTCCCCGTCCCCGGAGGTACTAAACTAAAGCCAAGGCGGGAAGTACCTTTTTAAGCTTGCATACCGCCGATGAGACCTTGCTGCACCCGAAATCACTCATCTCCAGAACGGGCAACTCTTGGGGACACAGCCTGCCAGCGCAGGGGCGATTCGCGAATCGCCCCTGCGCTGGCGGCGAAGGACCGGTCTCATCTCGCCTAATGCACACTTCACCTTGCCATTGGTTTAAAGCTGCAGTCTCCCAGACCAAATCCCCACACCCTGAAGACAAATCCCTTCGGGGTTCGCGGGACTCTTGGCCAGCTAGGCCGAGGTGCAGGCGATGGCCTTGACGTTGGCCGCTATCTCAGGGAGGTCGTGGCCCTGCCAGGTGGCGCCGCCGTCGTGGGTACCGAACACCTGGCCCTTGCGGGTGCAGAAGTACACCTGTTCGGGGTCGCGCTCGTTCACGGCGATGCCGAAGGTGGTGCTGGCCGGCTCGATGCCCTGGTCAAACCTGCTCCAGTTGTTGCCGCCGTCGGTGGACCGAAGGATGCCGCCCTCTTCGCTGCCGAAGTTCAGGCCAACGCAGGCGTAGAGGGTGCTGGGGTCGTTGGGCGCGACCTCGACGCCGCGAGAGTAGCGGATGTTGGAGAAGTTATCGAACCGGAGGTTGTCCCAGGTCCGGCCCCGGTCCCGGGTGCGCCACACCCCGGTGCGGTTGGAGATGAAGACCGACTCGTCAACGCCAACGGTTACGCCGTGCAGGTCCAGCAGGTCAACGTCGCCTTCAAAGCCGGTGTTGACGATGGTCCAGGTCTTGCCACCGTCGGAGCTGTGGGCCGCGCCGCCCACTTCCAGGGCCGCGTACATCTGGTTGGGGTCGCTGGCCTCGATGCCGATGCCCAGGATGCGGGTGGCGAAGGCCATCTGCACCGCGTCGGGATTGGACACGGTGGCCAGGTACTCCCAGTTCTCGCCGCCGTCGGTGCTCTTGAACACCTCGGCGCCCTCGGTGCCCAGGAACATGATGCTGGAGTCGTGGGGATGGAACTTGATGGACCAGACGATGCGGCCCTCGGTCAGGTTCATACGCTCGAAGCTGTCGCCGCCGTCCCTGGAGCGGTAGATGCCGCGCTGGGTGCCGACGAAGATGGTGCTGGCGTCGTCGGGATGCACGACGATGGCGCGCACCTGCGGGGAGGGTGGCATGCCCTTTGCCAGCTTCTCCCAGCGGGAATCGCCGGCCTCCTTGCGATAAAGGCCATCGGCCTCGGCCCCGACGTATATCAGTGTCCTGCCTGCCATAACGCTCACCTCCATATCTGTCATTCTATTGGGTGGTGGCCCAATTTCAGCAGACGCAGCCGGGGTTGTCAATCCGTACTTGCCGGCCAGGCAGCCGGTCCCTAACCACGGTCCGAGCAAGGGGTTCAGACCCTCCGGCAGGCTCAGGGTGACATGATTGCTGGCCGCCAGGCCTGCGGCAATTGGAACGGGAATTATGATGCGATAGCTTTGCGCGCCCGGTCACTTCGATTGTTGTCTCGGGAGCGTCGTCAATTGCGGCGCGTGTTTCCTGTATCGGCAGGAAGCTTGACTCAACCAGACGAGGTTCCAGCCTTCGCGGGAACGACGAAACAGGACGGTCGGTGACTCCGAGGTTCAAATTGACGACAGCCCCCAGCCAAAAATCCTGTTAAGATTCTTGTCAACAGGCCATATCTCCCTGACCGGCACCTTCCGGGGCCTCATGGAATAGAGCAGGCGCTCGCCGCCGCCGCTCCACTGGCAAAGGCAACGATGTAAAGGCTTAGGACTCAACCTCGCCAAGCAGGATACATGCGCGTCAACGAACAAATACGCTACGAGCCTGACGACAGTTGTCCGCCCGTTGCAATGCTCAACGTAGCGCTGCAGGGCGCCGTAATCGCGTTGACCAACGTGGTATCCCTCGTGACCATTTTCGCGGTGACGGCCGATGGCGGCGAAGGCTACCTGGCCTGGGCGGTTTTCTCGGGCCTGGTAATTGCGGGGGCGACAACCGCCCTGCAGGCAGCCAGAATTGGCCGCATTGGGTCGGGGTACATTCTCCTGATGGGCCCGGCGGCCCCCTTCATGGGAATCTGTGTCCTGGCCGTGAACGAAGCGGGGCTGCCGGTAATGGCAAGCCTGATAGTCGCCGCTTCGCTGGTGCAGTTTGCCATGGCATTCTGGCTGGCCCAGCTTAGGCGGATTATCACCCCCGTGGTGTCCGGCGTGGCGTTCATGGTGGTGGCCGCCGCCGCCATGCCCATTTGCGTGTCGCGACTTGACGATGTGCCCGCAGGACTGTCCCCCCTGGCCGGACCAATGGTGGGGGCGGTCACCCTCTTCGGCGCAGCAGCGTTGATGCTGCGCGCTTCGGGACTAATCCGGCTCCTGGCAATCCCCATAACGTTGCTGGCGGGCTGCGCGGCGGCGGTCGTGCTGGGGGCGTACGACGTTCAGCGGGCCCTGGAAGCCCCGTGGTTCGACCTGCCGGAATTCGCCGCGTGGCCCGGGCCGGGCCCGATCGCGAACAGGGACTTCCTGGCCCTTCTACCGGTTTTCCTCGTAGTAAGCGCGGTGGTCGCCGTCAAGGCCGGCAGCGAGGGAGCGTCCATTCAGCAGGCGTCGTGGCGCAGGCCGAGGGCCATTGATTTTCGCGGCGTCCAAGGTACGCTGAACGCCGGCGGAATAGGGCTTTTGCTATCGGGAATTGCCGGAACTTTGCCGGCGCTGATCTATCTGCCGTCGTCCGTAGCGCTAATAAACTTCACCGGGGTCGCCGCCCGCCGCACCGGTTTCATAATCGGAGCCATACTGTTCGGGCTGGCCCTTCTCCCCAAGTTTGTTGCCATCCTGTTGACAATTCCCAGGCCGGTAACGGGGGCCATACTGATGGTCGTTATGGGGCTCCTCTTCGTGGAGGGGGTCCGGACTGTCATTCAGGACGGGTTGAATCAGCAGAAGGCCGTCATAGTCGGGCTGGCCCTTTCCATCGGAATCGGCTTGCAGGCCCAGGATATCCTGACCAATGCGCTGGGCAGCCCCTGGGACGCGGCCTTCGGGAACGGCATTGTGGTCAGCGTGGTGGCCGCAGTCCTGCTTTCGATGATTATGGGTATGACCTTTTCCCGTAGTCGGCGGATGGAGACGGAGCTGGATATAGCGGCGCTGCCTGACGTGGACGACTTTCTGCGCGACGTGGGCAGCAGGGCCCGGTGGAACGAGGAGTCGCTGGACCGGTTGCGCGCCGCCGGAGAGGAGACCCTGTCCAGCATGCTGCAGCTTCGCGATGACTACGAGGGAGACAAGCCGCCCCGGCTGGTTATCATTGCCCGTCCCCAGTCGGGCACGATGGAAATGGAGTTCCTGGCGGTATCGCCCGAGGAGAACATTGAGGACCGGCTGGCCTACATGAGCGAACAGGCGGCGGAGCCGGACGTGGGCGAGATTTCCTTCCGGCTGCTGCGCCATTTCGCGTCTTCCGTCCGACACAGGAAGTATCACGGCATTGATATTGTGACGGTGCGGGTGGACGCGCAATCAAATAGATGACAGTTCGGGCCGGCGTCTGGCCACTGAGGGATCTGCGAGGCCCGGCTGGTAAACCAAATTAAAATGGAGGAAGACTTTAGAAATGGCTGCATACGTACTAGCGGATAGCGAGATAACCGATCAGGCCCGGTTCGCTGACTTCGTCAGGGATATTGTGGCGGTCACCGAGGCTCACGGCGGCAGGTACCTGGTGCGGGGCGGCGCCAGCGAAGTGGTGGAGGGAAACTGGACGCCTCACCGGGTGGTGGTGATTGAATTCGAGGACCTGGACCATGCCCATGGCTTTGTCAACGACCCCAATTACGTTCGCCTGGCAGAGGTACGGAACAGTAGCAGCGTTACTTCGACCGTGATAGTCGAGGGTGTTTAGCGTCGCAAGGAATAGGCTGAAGGCAGGTTTGCGCCTTCAGCCTTTGGCGAGCAACCTGTAGTGGCCCTGGTACCCGTCTCTGAAGGACGGATGGATTCGCTGCGCTCAAGCTCCCCGTTCAAGAGCAGAGGAAGCCTCATGAACCCGGCAACACACTTCAGCTAGTCCCCGGCAGGCACCGGGGTGTCCTGGAAGTGGGGCATGACGTGGGTGGCGAACAACTCTATGGAGCGCATCACCTTCTCGTGGGGCAGGCCGGCGAAGCCGAAGTTGCCGAAGACGTGGTTGATTCCGGCTTCCTGGGTCTGCTTCAACCGTTCAATCACCACCTCGGGGGTGCCCCGGAGGGGAGGCAGACCGGCGTGGCCCGGGTCGTCGCGGCGGTCGCGGTCGCGCTGGCGGTTGGCCCAGTGCTCGTAGCCCTTGGCGACTTTGCCGTTCCGGTCCATGGGCATACCGATGGGCGCCCCGGCGTTGCCGATTGACCGCAGTATCCTTGAAGAGAAGTTCTCCAGTTCGGCAGCGTCCCGTTCCGCTTCCTCCATGGTGGGGGCGACGTAGATGGACTTGGACATGGGCGGGTCCAGGTGGGCGTGCTCGTGGCCGTACTCCTCCATCTTCTCGCGCCAGAGCTTGATGACCTGGGGAGCCTGGCCGAGGATGTCGGTGGGGCCGCCGGCGATGACCTGAATGTTGCGGCTGGCGGCGAAGTCAATGCTGGCGGGGCTGGTGCTGACGGCCTGGAACAGGGGCGGGTAAGGCTTCTGCAGAGGCTTGGGCAGCACCCAGACGTCGTCAACGTTGGTGAACTGGCCGTGGAAGGTGAGGGTTTCCTCGGTCCAGGCCTTGATCATCACGTCAACGGCCTCGTGGAACCGATCGCGGCTGGTGTCGATGTCAACGCCCACGCCGTCGAACTCCTGCTGCTGGTAACCGGCGCCGTTGCCGAAGTTGAACCGGCCATTGCTTATGACGTCGAGCATGGCCACTTCCTCGGCCACCAGCACGGGATTATGCAGGGGCAGGACGATTACGGCGGTGCCGATGCGGACGTTCTTTGTGCGCCCGGCAACGGCGCCCAGGAAGGACCAGATTCCGGAGAGCAGGCCGTGGCGGGAGAAGCGGTGCTCGCCCAGCCATACCTCGTCAAGGCCGGCTTCGTCGGCGAACTGTATCTGCTCCAGGGCCTGGGTCAGCGCCTGCTGCTGGGTAAAGTCCTCGTGGTAGGGGACGATGGTAAAGATGCCGAACTTCATGGAGCCTCCTGCGGGGACGGACTTGTGAGCTTCCGGCCGAACTGCTTGCGGGCAAGGTGTACCGCATGATTGTACGGACTACACAGGGGCAGAATATACCTGCCGGGCTGTGGGGACAAGCCCCGAAGACCGGGGCATAACTGTTGGGACTCGCAGGGGCGCTCCTGGCGTAAACCGTCGTCACAGCCTTGAGCCGGGACGAAGCCAGGAGGTGTGGTCAAGCGCCTGTGTTCTTCCCAAGTCGGAAGGAACATTAACCCAACCCGTCGAGGTTCCCGCCTGGGCGGGAACGACGAAACAGGACACTTGGAGACACCTGCATTCAGTTTGGCTAGAGTCCCCGTTCCCCGGCCCATCACTTCATTTGTGGCGGGCCATTAGATTCTCACCGCGTGAGTTCTTCCCGAAGGCGGTGGATTACGGTCTGGACTTCCTCCTCGGTGAGGTTAAGGGGGTCGACGGCCAGTTCATGGGGGCCGCCCAGCGTCTGCAGGTAGATTTGCGGATGGCCCTGCTCCAGCGCGACCAACACGGCATCGCGGGAGGGGCCGCGCCAGTCGTCGGTGAAGCGAATAACGGCCTGGGGCAAGAGGTAGTTGATGCGGTCGTGCTCGAGGACCACCTGGAGGCCAGGCAACTCCACCAGGGCATCGACAACCGGCTGGACCAGGGCCCGGTACGCTTCCATTTCGGCGGACTCGTCCTCCTCGACGAAGGCTGCCAGGGACGCCACCAGGCCGATGACCTCCTCCTTGGCGACTTTCATGCCGCGGCCCAGGAACTGGGCGGGGTTGGCCTGGGCGGCGGCGGCCTCGATGAGGTCGGCGCGGCCAACCAGGATGCCGCTGCCCTGGGGGCCGCGAATGCCCTTGCCGCCGCTGTAGACCACCATGTCTGCGCCTGCCCCAAGGTAGCGGTACAGGTTGGCGCGGGGCGGCAACATGGAGGCAGCGTCAACGATGACGGGCACGTCGTTGGCGTGGGCGATTTCGCAGACCCGGTCCAGGGGCAAGACCTTGTTGCTGGAGAAGGGAGCGGCAAGGTAGGCAACGGCGGCGGTGCGCTCGTTGATGGCCCCCTCAAGCTGCCAGGGGTGAGCGAAGAGGTAGTCGCCGAACTCCACGAGGCGAGCGCCGGCGGCGCGGTAGGCCTGGTCGTAGGGGAAGCGGTGCATGGTGTGGATGACGATTTCGTTCCTGAGGCCGTCGGTGTCGGGAAGCTGGCGCATCTTGACCGGGTCGTTGCCCGCGATGACCGCCGCCGCCTGGAGGACCAACCCGCCGGCGGCGCCACAGCAAACGAATCCGGCCTCGGCCCCGGTGAGCCGCGCAAGTTCCTTTCCCGCGGCGCGGTTCAGGTCGTCGATGTTGACCATCACCCGGGCAGCCTGGGACATCAGTTCGAGGGTCTCGGGGCGAGTCCTGGAACCCCCAAGGCGGGTGATGGAACCGGCAGCGTTGATGATGGGGGCCACCCCCAGCCGCTGGTAGATTGACCCGCCGTCCCGCTCATTACTGGTAGTTGCCACGCCGTCCTCCTGCCTTCCCGCTTGGGCCCAAGTCGATCGTGAGTCACGGGGCATTATAGCAACATCACGGTGGATGGGCCGTGGGGTAACCCGGGGCAATCGCGTTTTCATTGTCGCTGATTTCTCTTTCCTGTCCACGAAGGACACGAAGGACCGCCCCTACGAGAGCCTTCGCCGGTTACGCGGGGATTTCGCCGAAAAGAATGTCGTCGTAGCGGTGGTCCCAGGCCCAGGGGAGCAGGGCCAGGACGATTTGCGGGGCTTCCAGAGACCTTCCCTCGTCAATGCACCGCTGGACGTACCGGTTCAGGTTCATGTAGGTCTTCAGGACATGGCCCTCGCGGGAGACGCGCCGGACCACCTGGAGTGGATTGGGGAGCGGTTCCTTTTCGGCGGCAGCGACGGTCCAGTCGTCGGCAATCTGCTCGGCCAGTTGGCGCAGGCGGAAGACGGCCAGTTCCCGGGCGAACCGGCGCTGCCACTGAT
>JAJEDS010000028.1 GCA_022821365.1 Dehalococcoidia bacterium
CGTTGCAGCCCTCCTTGGTACCGGTCATGCCCAGCACGTCCCGCAGCACCTCAAGCAGGCTCTGGCGGGGTTCGCATAGAAAGTCGGTGGGATTGCCGTTAATTGTGGTACTGACATGTACAAGTCCAGGCATGTTTACTCCTCTCCCCTAGCTCGCCTGATGGCGTTGTTCAAGGTCCGGCGGGTCAGTACGCCGACCAGGTGAATGCGCTGGCGGATGGTGCCCCGCATATCGGTAATGGGCACGGCGGCTTCCATGGCCAGCCGGGCCGCTTCCTCAATAGCTTCGTCGGATACGGCCTTGCCCGCCAGGCTGTCGCCGGCTTCCCTGGCAAACACGGGTGTGGGGGCTACGGATGCCAGGGAAATGCGGGCGGAAACAAAGTTCTGGCCCGAACTGTCCAGCACCACCGCGCTGCCCACGCCGGCCACGGCGATGTCCATTTCGTTGCGGGGAATAAACCGCAGATAGTTGGCGCCCGAATTGGGCGCGGGGGCCGGAATGTTGATGGAGACCAGGAGTTCACCGGACTCCAGCACGTTTCGACCCGGGCCGGTGCAGAAATCCTCGACGGCAACCTGCCGAGTGCCGTTGGGGCCAGCGATGTTGGCTACGCCGCCCATGGCAATCATCGGGGGAATGGCATCGGCGCTGGGGGCCGAATTGCAGAGGTTTCCGCCCAGGCTGGCCCGCCCCTGAATCTGGATGCTGCCTATCAGGGACGCGGAATCCACCAGACCGGGATACCTGGCCGCCACATCCGCATTGGCATAAATCTGGTAGCACGGGGCTGCAGCGCCGATGGTCAAGCCGCTCTGGGGATTGTAGGAGATTTCGTTCAGTTCAGGGATGTCTTTGACATCAACCACCAGGTCTGCACTGCGGCGACCGCCGCGAAGTTGCACCAGCAGGTCGGTGCCTCCGGCCAACGCCCGGGCGCGGTCTCCCGCGGATGCCATCGCCTGGACTGCCTCATCTAAAGTTTTCGGTGTGGTATATTCAATTGCTTCCAACTGCCCACCTCCTTTCGGGTGGAATTATAGCACTCCGCTCAAAGGGTGTCAGCTACCGCTTCAACCTGCGCGAATCCCCACTAAATCAGCGGAAAAATGGCTCACCGGATGCCGGAAGGTCGGTCATCATCCTGCCGGTTACCTGCAAAAGGGGCCCGTTCGTTCAAGAATATTTGCCCATTAGTGGCGCCGCATCCGCAAATTGACAGCCCCTCCCCGCCAACCCTAGACTGAGGCCGGCCACTGGGGATACTCTCATAAGCAGATTTGAGGAGGAACTATGCCTTCACTGCAAGAAAGATACTTGTCCGGCTATCCTGTCCTGCAGCGCCTGGGTCGCACCGACGCCCAGGGAGTTCCCGTGCCCAGCGAAATGATCAGCAGGGTGGCCCCGGACCTGTGGCGCATGATCGGGGAAGCCTGCTTCGGCGTGATCTGGAACCGGCCCGGACTAACCCTGGAACAGCGGAGCATGTCCACCATCTCCGTAATTTCCGCACTGCGCCGCGACGACAACCTCAGGGGCCACTTGGAGAGCGGCCTGGACGTAGGATTTACACCCACGGAAATCGTGGAAATGATTATCCAGATTTTTTACTACGTAGGCGCCCCGATCGCCAACACTGCCCTGGGGATCGCCAACTCGGTATTTGAAGAACGGGGCCTGACCGTCGATCCCATAAACGTCTTCGACATTGACGAAAAGCCGGAATCGCTGCAGGAAAGGGGAAGGGCCAAGCGGACGGAGGTGTTGGGCGAAATGGGTCCCGGTAGCGCGGCAAAAGTGGACCAGGAGTGGGACCAATACCTGCTGGAGTATCTGTGGGGCTCGGTGTGGACCCGTCCGGGGCTGGACACTGTAAGCCGCATGGTCTGCACCCTGTCCGTGTTGCCGCTGGTAGGGACAAACCGAACGTTGCGGGACCACATCCGGGGAGCGAGACGCATTGGCATGACCGAAGAACAGGTTAACGAAATATTCTTCTACCTGACCTTTTACACCGGCGAGTCCATAGCCCGACACGCCAGGGTGATAGCCCGGGAGACTTTTCCCAAAGAACAGTCCTGACTGGAACTCTCGCACATAAAGGGGGGCCACAATGCCAAGAGAATACTTCAAGGGAACAGCAGAAGAAGACCGGGCTTATTCGCCGGCCATCAAAGTCAGCGGCGGGACTACTATTTATCTCGCGGGCGTAGGAGCCACCACCGACGCCGATGGAAAATCACTGGGCGGGGACTTTGAGGGCCAGGTAAGGGCCACCTTCGAGCGCATACGGACCAACCTGGCCAGGGCCGGGGGTGATCTGGAAGACATTGTCACCATGACGGTCTTCATCAAGGACATGCAGTACGGAACCCATTTCACCCAGCTTCGGAAGGAATATTTCACTCGGGGCTACCCCTGCAGCGCGCTGATCGGCATTGATTCGCTGGCTCGGGCGGAAATGATGGTGGAAATCCAGGCCATTGCGGTAATAGGAGACTGAAGCGAAGGGGCAGGTCTTTGGAACTCGACCGCGCCCTCGCCACTTATTCCCTCGGCTTTCACAGTTCAGGCAAGTTGCGGCACCACTTCCTTGTTGAACAGCCTCAGGGAGTTTAGCTGCATTTCCAGGGGCAGATGGTTGCCCAGGTCTATTTCGTAGATGAGCTGGGTCAGCCCCAGGTCGTCCCTGAGCTGGCGGATGCGCTGGGCGACTTTGTCGGGAGTGCCATAGGCTACCTTGTCGCGCAGCCAGTCGTCGTAGTCCATTCCCATTATGCGGTCTCCTTCGGCTTGCCAGTCGCCGGTGGTTCCCCCGTACTCGGCATAGCTGAGTACCCGATTGCCCAGGCGCTGGTACATAAACATGGCCCCCGCCCTGGGATCGGAATAGGCTTTTTCCTCGGTTTCAGCCACGTAGATGGGAACCCGCAACCCCACTTCAGGCATGCCTTCGTGCCCGGCCTCGTGCCAGGCCTGGCGGTATGCGTTTATCTGTTCCGCAAGTTCGCTGAAGGTGAAGACCCGCGAGGGGTTGATGAGAATTGGGTAGCCCATGCGCCCGGTGATGGGGAAGGATTCCGCCGATGTGATCCCTACCCGGATGGGAGGATGAGGTTGCTGGAAGGGCTTGGGTTCCACGCAGAGGTCGCGGAACTGGTAGAACTCGCCCTCAAAGGAGAATGTGTCTTCTGTCCAGGCCTTCTTAATTACCTCCAGGCTCTCCTCGAACCGCCCACGGCTCTCGCCGAAGGGAGTGTTGAAGCCCTCGTGGACATTGGGGAAGGTTCCTCGACCCACGCCATACTCCAGCCTGCCGTGGCTTAACTGGTCCAGTGTCGCTGCCTCTTCGGCCAGGCGCACCGGGTGGCCCAGCGGTAAGCACTGCACGGCCAGTCCCATACGGATCTGTTCCGTGCGGGCGGCAATGGCGGTGGCGATGAGGATTGGTGAAGACAGTACCCGCCCCGGATTAAAGTGGTACTCGGCCAGCCATACGGACTCCACCCCCAGCTTTTCCGCTTCGTCCACCAGGGAAAAGGAGGCGTCGAAGGCTTCCTGGTAACTACTGCCGGCGGGCCGTGGATATTCCAGGAACATACCTAATTGCATTGAAGATCACCCTAGTCTAAGGATAGAAAACGGGCCTTCCCTGCGGTTGGAAAGGCCCGACACGATTTCGCCTGAAGCTTAGGCTCGCTGGGTACCCGCCTCTTCAAACACGTCCCGGCGTTCAACAGTGGCCGTGAGCATTTCCCGGGGAATGGGCTTGGGTCCGCCGATGGTCGATGCCTGGGCAGCCAGCTGGGCGGCCGCTTCCACCAGCATCACCGACCGGGCGGCATCGGCCGGGGTTCCCCCAAAGGCCAGGATGCCATGATGCTCCATAAGCACGGCACGAATGTCCGAGGCGCTGTTCAGCGCATCGGCTATATACTCGATGGACTGATCGGAACCGCGGGGGCCGTATTTGGCCAGGGGGATACCGTCGGTCATATTGAACCTGGCCATGGCTTCGTAACTGCATTCGATGGCCTGGCTGGCAACTGCAAAGGTAGTCCCCCAGGTGGAATGGACGTGGACCGCTGCTCCGGCCTCCGGTCGGTTCCGGTATATCACGGTATGGAGGTGGACTATCTCTGCTTCCCTTGCGGTCATATTGCCTTCGATCAGGTTGCCCTCCAGATCTACGATGACAAAGTCGTCCTTGCGCACACTGTCCATGTCTCCGCCGATGAGCAGGAATGCCCCGCCACCGGGAACCAGCGCGCTGAAGTTGCCATGTTGCCCTATTCCCATGACGCCGGCCTTTTCGATGGCGTCTATGGCCTTGAGCACCGCTTCTTTTTCTACATCCAGGTCCTTGAGTGCCATTGAAACACCCTCCGTAAATTCAGAAACACCCCGTCAGGAAATTGCCCAGCCGGACTGGGAAACGTCTATGACCACTCCGTCAGGGCCGGCCCACTTTACTTCGAAGTTACGAGGCGCTGCGGCTGTTTGTGCCAGGGTAGTGTCGTCGTGACGCTGGTTGAGCCGCTGCCCTTCCACCTGTTCCAGCTTTTCCGCGGAGTCGTCCAGGTCGTCAACCTGGAACCCAATGTGGTGAATGCCGTTGTAATTGGGGCCATTGGGGCCCACGTCGGCATCCTTTTCGGTCTTCCAGTTGAGAATTGCCAGGTTTATGTAGCCGTCGGACAGGAACACCGCCCCGGCATCGCTGCGGCGAATTTCCTGCATGTCGAATGCCTGCTTATAGAACTCCGCCACCTCGGAAGGGTTCTCCGTGGTAAGAGCAATGTGTCGTATCTTGGCCATGGTCCAGCACCTCTCACAAAATAAGGTTGGATTGCCAGGAAACGGGGAGCCTACCGGTTACGCAGCTTGGGGTCCAGCTTGTCCCGCAGCCAGTCACCGGACAGGTTCATCGACAGCACCACCAGCAGGATGGCCAGGCCCGGGAACAGGGACACCCACCAGCCGTTGCCGCCCACGATCAAATCCCGCCCGTCGGCAACCATCAGGCCCCACGCGGGTATAGGCCGGGGAATGCCGGCGCCCAGGAAGCTTAAGGTAGCTTCCAGCAGGATGACGTGACCCACTTCCAGGGTCACCAGCACCACCAGTGGGTTAACGACGTTGGGGAAAATGTGGCGAAGCATTACGCGCATGTCGGAGCAACCCGACACCTTGGCCCGGCTGACGAAGTCGCGGTTGCGCATACTCAGAGTCTCGGCACGGGACATGCGGGCGAATCGCGGCCATAATATGACCGCCACTACAAGCACGATGGTACTGAAACTGGGCCCCAACACTATGGCCAGTACCAGGGCGAATAACAGCCCGGGTATGGTGATGAAGATGTCCACCAGGCGCATAACTATGTGGTCGAGCATGCCGCCGAAATAGCCGGCCAGCACCCCCAGTCCACTGCCCACGACGCCACCCGCCAGGATGGCCAGCAGAGAGATGCTGAGAGAGTACCGGGCCCCGTGCATTATGCGGCTGAGCACGTCCCGCCCCAGCTTGTCGGTGCCAAGGATGTTCTTCCAGGAACCGGCCGGCCGCACTTCAACGCCGTTCAGGTACTGGGGGCCGCTCCACGCGGGAGGCGTCAGGCGTTCCCGGGGATGAACGTCATAGGGATCGTGGGGCGCTATCCATTGGGCGGTAACCGCGGGAAATACCAGCAGCACCACCAGGATAAACATGGGAATCAGGGGATAACGCCTGGCCTCGGCCATGAACTTCCCCAATCCCGACGGCGCCACGCCGACAGGGATTCCACCTATTCTGCTTATGTCCATAAACTGCCTCTTAACAAACCTTCAGGCTAAGCGTAACGAATGCGGGGATCAATGTAGGCGTAGACTATGTCTACGAACAGGTTAATGCCTACGAAGATCAGAGCAAATACCAGGACGATGGTCTGCATCACCTGGAAATCCCGGTTGCGGATGGCGTCCACCGCCAGTAGGCCCACACCGGGGTAGGAGAATACCGTCTCCGTTACCACAGTACCGGTTACAAGCTGGGCAACCAGGAGGCCCAGCAGGGTAACGGGAGCGATGGAGGCGTTGCGCAGGGCATGCTTCCATACTACCTTGGTTTCGGGCACACCTTTAACCCGAGCCAGCTTGATGAACTCGCTGTCCAGCACCTCCAGCATGGACGAGCGTACCAGGCGCATCAGGGCAGCCACCTGGTACCAACCTATGGCAAAGGCCGGCAGGATAAGGTGCAACAGCATGTCCCACCCAGGGTCGCCACGGCCGGAGGTTGGCAGCCAGCCTAACTGAACTGCAAAGATCCACATCAGCATGATTGCTACCCAGAACGACGGCGCAGACTGCCCCATCAGGGCAAAGGTCTTCGCCAGGTAGTCGGGCATCGTGTCCTTCTTGACAGCTGATAACACGCCGACGGGAAAAGCTATAACGATGGAAATGGCCAGCGCCAGCCCGGCCAGCACCAGTGTAGCCGGGAACCTCTTAATAACCAGGTCCAGGGCATC
>JAJEDS010000117.1 GCA_022821365.1 Dehalococcoidia bacterium
TATGCCAGCCATATCCGCCCTGCGCTGGAACCCGGCAGTCAGAGACCTGGGCCAGCGGCTGAAAGAGCGCGAGAAGAAGGGCCGAGTGCGCATCGTGGCTGCGATGCATAAACTGCTGCGGATCTGCTATGGAGTCTTGAATAGTGGTCTGCCTTTTGATCCCCAGCGCTGCCAACCGGCCACCCTTGACATCTAATACGGTATCTGAACTTGCCGAAGGGCCTGGCGTCCTTTCCCCAAAGCACGGTTGCAGGTCCGAAAGTTGGACTGCAGGCAGGATTTCAGATTCTTCACTCCGTTCAGAATTACAGTCTCGACGCTTCGGGATAGCGATCTTTGAAGACGCGATTGCCCTGGGTCTGACTCAGGGCAGTTGCATTTTGATTGTGGTTTCCGGCTCACTGGCTTCAGTGCCAGCCTCTTTTTTGATCAAAGAGACGCAGGGTACGCAGGGGAGCGCAGAGACTCACTGTGTAACTCTCCGTACTCGGCGCCTCCGTGGTTTAAATAACCCTTGTTGCTGCGAGGTTCGAGGTTCCCGCCCAGGCGGGAACGACGGGGTATCCCTGAATCAAAGACTCAATTGCTTTGCAGGTTGACTTCGAGCTTGTTCGAGGGCATTGCAACGTTACGCAGCCTCCAGGAGACGCCAGGTATTGCGGTTTTATCGCCTCCGGCGGCTGTTCCTGATCAATTCCAGGACCTCGACCCGGTTGAGGAGCCCAATGGGCCGACCATCCTTCACCAGGGCAATTACCTGAGATCCTGATTCTTCCATTTGTTCAAGGGCATCGAAAACGGGGGCTTCCGCCTCGATACTGGGAAAGTCCGACAAAGGAGTCATTAGCTCGGCCAGGGTAGCGGTCTGCAGACTCAGCTGATTGACGTATGTAAGCTGCCTACCTGTTACGACGCCGTAGGGAGGGCCATCGACCAGCAGGCCGGTGTAACCGGTCACGAACAGCGCCATCAGAGCCTCGTGGGACAGGGCTGGCAGGTGGCCGGGCAGGGGATGCCAAATACCGGACAGGGCTTCCTGCACCTGGTGCGACCGGAGGGACTGCCGGACCGCTTCCTGACGGTAGTTGACGGTCGCGACGTAGAGCAGGAAACCTCCAACGAGGGCCAGCCACACAGCCTGAAAGTTTCCGGTGACGGCCCAGAGAATCCCTCCTCCCGCCATGGTGGCGCCGATGGCCTGCCCGGCGTGGAGGGCCAGCCTGGTGGCCAGCCAGTAATTGCCCGTGGCTCCCCAGATACAGGCACGGAGCACTCTGCCTCCATCGAGGGGGAAGCCGGGCAGCATGTTGAAAACACCGAGAGAAAGATTGATGGCAAACAAGGTAAATAGGACTGCATTCAAATACGAGTTGTAGCCCCCGACCAGTTCCCAGGCCAACCAGAGCAACAGCGCCAGAGCCAGGCTGGTTAACGGGCCAACCACGGTAACCAGGAATTCGGTCAGAGGCCGCCGGGCATCGTGCCCCAACTGGGAAACACCGCCAAAAATGAAAAGAGTAATTCCCTTTACCGGTATGCCCCACGCGAGGGCAACCAGGCTGTGGGACAGTTCGTGCAACAGCACGGACAGAAAGAAGAGCACTGTGGTAAGCACCGCCACTGCCCATCGAGATTCAGTGGACCACCGGGGGAACATGTCCTGGAAATTGGAGGACATGAGGAAGATTACCAGGACGAAAACTACCAGCCAACTGTAGTTTATGCCCAGCGGGATGCCGAAAATTTTTCCCAAGCGGATTGATGCGTCCATATTGTGCCGGGAACACTCCTTGGAAGAGCTTCGCACTCACTGAAGGCTATTGTTGCAGCGGCGGAAGGAATCTTCTCCTGGCGCACCTGCGGACTGTGGGACCTTCTCATATAAGCATACGTGGCCCGAATTAGCCATAGATTTGCCCTGCCGGCCGGTGCAACCTCCAAACCGGAATACGGTTCGATACTTCACGTTTCATCCGCGAAGTGATATGAAGGTACACGAAGGTACGCGAAACAGGAAATTTTTTGAGACGACTCATTTCCTCTCATTTTGGCCCATTAACGGATGGGCATGGTCGAAGACTTCCTCTCTTCTTCGGTCTAAATGGAAATAGTTCCTGGTCATAGCAGACACCTACATCTGAATTTGCGAATGTGGGAGTCCACTATTCCCATGGTCTAATGCTGGAGAGGGGTCATGCAGATTGGCAAGGTGGAGGGGGGACGTATAGAAATGCGAGTCTAGCTAGACTCCCTGACGGTGGGCTGCGCCGAATTCGATTGGCGATTCCACTTCCGACTTCCCCAATTCTTCGGGGGTATCAGGACAGATTCTAGTAAGCAATGATTGAAGGGCAGGGACTTGTTCAGAAGTGCCTTAAGGCAATTTCGCAGAAACAGGCGAGTGGCGGGAGGCGGCCGTCAAGCCAATTATCTTGTAGATGAGCTTGGCAGCAGTGTAGGAACAAGCGGGCGGGCCCTCCCGGGGAGCCAACTCGTTCACATCGAATCCGACTATTCGGTGGCCCACAGCCACGCGAGACAGAATGGCCATTATGTCGCTCCAGAACATGCCGCCCGGCTCGGGAGTTCCCACGGCTGACATCAGGGAAGGGTCCAGCACGTCCAGGTCGAGGCTTATGTAAACCTCGTGGTTCAGAGTGGCTGCGACTCTCTCCGCAAATCGCTCGACAGTTTCGCCAGCGGGAGGGGGCCAGCCGAATAAGGGTATGGAACGTTCCGTCAAGTAGTCGCGCTCATCAGGCGCCATGACGCGGACTCCCGCCAAACTGACCGGGCAACGTTCGTGTATCCGGCGGGCGCCGGAAGAGTGACCCCAGGAAGTACCCAGGTATTCATCCTTGAGGTCGGCGTGGGCGTCGAGATATAGCGCTGACATCTGGGGGTAATGTTCCAGGTGGGCCAGGGCAGACCCGATGCAGACGGAGTGGTCACCTCCTATGACGCCCACCAGGCGGCCTGGCGAAAGGTACTGCTCTACAGCCTGGCGCACCCTGTCGACCATCTGTGCGGGGTCGCCGGTGTGAGGTTCCAGGGCCGGAGAGGTATGAATCCCGACGCGGGATAAATCCTGATCCAGTTCCCAATCGTAATCTTCCAGTGCATAGGAGGCTTCAATAATGGCCGCGGGGCCGAGGCGGGAGCCGCTGCGAACAGAGGTGGTGCTATCGCAAGGCACGGGAATCAGGAAAGCCCCGGCAGTGGAGAGATCGCTTTGCTGTGGCGGCAAAGCCAAAAAGTTAGCCGGGATCCAGGGCAATTGGCTGTCCTTTCTCCCGACCATATCTTGCATTTCCGCCTTATGAGAGGAGGGCCGAGCGCTGGTCCCGGGTTTCGCTGAGGCCCTGGTCGCTGTTCAACCATTCCAGGCCGCGATCCAGCAGCCAGGTCTTGATATCCGTCAAATCGAACAGGTCCCGGGCATCCCGAGTTGCCTGATCGTTGTCGAAGGTCTTGCAGGAGAAAATGTCGATATTGACGTAATTCCGGTAAGGGAAGGTATGGATGCTGATATGGCTTTCCGCGATAATCACAAACCCCGAAACACCGGCGTCCTCGATTTTTGGTCCATTGTATTCCAGTACGTTCGGCTCCGTTATCCTTGTCATCCCCAGGTTGTCAGGGTAACTAGTCAGAAATTCCCTGACCAATTCCACGTCCCACATTTTTCCGGTGTCGCCGGCATATCCATCAATAACCAGGTGCATCTTACCTGTCTTTCGCCTCCAGCAGTGAAAAATCAAGCGGGGGACAGTTACGTCCCCCGACCTACGTCTTGGCAAACAGCGAAGTATAGAATATCATCACTAATGCTTTTCTTCAACGCTGTAAATGGGGGCGGATAAGGGGATTTCGGGGAACCAGATTCAATTGGCGGGAGCCTTAGCGCGAGACTCTTCCCGTGTCCTTTTGCGATATGGAAGACCAGAACACTAACGAAATTATGATTCAGGCCACGGACCTGACCCATTTCTATGGGCCCCAACCCGCCATTGAGGAAGTGAACTTCGGGGTCAAGCGGGGCGAAATTCTGGGGTTTCTCGGTCCGAACGGGGCTGGCAAGACCACGACCATGCGCATACTGACGGGGTTCATGCCGCCAACGGAAGGCAAGGTAACCCTTGCCGACTATGACGTGGTGGAGCAGTCCCTGGAGGTGCGGAAACGAATCGGGTACCTGCCGGAGACGGTGCCGCTGCACACGGAGATGCAGGTAACCAACTACCTGAAATACATGGGAACCCTGCGCGGTATGCCGAGCAGGCAGATAAAGCGCCGAGTTGGCGAAGTCATAGATGTTTGCCGGCTGCAGGACTACCACAAGACCATTATCGGGAAGCTGTCCAAGGGGTTCAGGCAGCGTGTGGGCATAGCCCAGGCCATTCTTCACGAACCGGAAGTACTGGTACTGGATGAGCCCACCATCGGCATAGACCCCATACAGGTAGTGGAGACGCGGCGCCTGATCCAGGAACTGGGCAGGGAACAGACAGTGGTGCTGAGCAGCCACATTCTTCCCGAAGTGAACATGATCTGTGAACGGGTGCTGATAATCCACGAGGGGCACATAGTTGCCGAGGATACACCCAGCAACCTGGCCCAGAGGCTTCAGGGAGTTGACCAGCTTCAAGTAGAGGTTGGCGGTCCGGTGCAGGAGGTATTGTCCCTGTTGCGCCGCGTACCGGGTGTGACGGAAGTAACCCAGCGATACAACCAGGGCCGCAACGTGTTTGTCGTCCAGGTAGAGCAGGACCGGGACCTGCGGGACGAAATTTCCCGGGCTATCGTCAGCAATGGCTGGAGCCTGCTGAGTATGCAGTTGGTGAGCATGAGCCTGGAGGACATATTCCTGAGGCTGACCACCCACGAGGAGCTATAAGATGCGGACAATCCAGGCGGTGGCCTGGAAGGAGATTCAAGTCTATTTCGGCACACCCACGGCCTACATAGTCGGGATGATTTTCCTGGCCCTTACGGGGATAGTGTTTGCCAGTGGTGTGGTGCCCAGCGAGAACAATCCCTTCCCCGAAGCCACCTTGGGCAGATTTTTCACCTGGACCTCACTGTTCCTGATCTTTCTCCCTCCGGCCCTGACCATGCGCCTGCTGGCGGAGGAGCAGAAGCTGGGCACCATTGAGCTTTTGCTGACCTCTCCCGTGAGGGACTGGGAGATCATCCTCGGCAAGTATCTGGCCAGCTTCGCATTTCTCCTGGCCATGCTTGCGCTGACTCTTTACTACCCTGTTCTGCTGTATGTCTTTGCCGAACCTGACCCGGGGCCGCTGTATGCGGGCTACCTGGGACTGATTCTTTATGGGGCCGCGGCCCTGGCCATTGGAATGCTCACGTCCACTATTACGAGTAACCAGATTGTAGCGCTCATCGTGGGTATTGGCGTTATAGGGGCACTTTACGTTGTGCATTTCAGCACCGACATTGTCGGCGGAATTGCCTCGGTACTGATCAGCGAGATCGGGTTCCAGGCCCACTATGAGGACTTTGGCCGGGGCGTAATTGACACCAAGCACGTGGTGTACTTTCTGAGCGTAACCGCAGTATTTCTCTTCCTGGCGATCAGGGCGCTGGAATTCCGGAGATGGAGATAGAATGAGCGAACAACCTACCGAAACCGGCGGAGACTGGCGACGCCGCGGGCGGCGTGACCGCGCATCCCGGCCGGAGGAAACTGAAGCGCCGGGTCAGGAAGGGGTGGAAGACGGGGAGTCTGAGGAGAGTGAACTCAGGTCCCGGACGTTGTTCAGTTTCCTGGAACCCTCTCTGAATGCCATAGGTTCCTTTGGCGCTCCCCTGGTGATAGCCGGTGTTGTAGCCATCGTTGCCGGCGCCGTGCTGGTGGCATTCGTCAGCTCCATGCGGCTGTACGGTTTCATAAGCCTGGGGTTCGGCGTCGGGCTGCTTGTGCTTGTGGGCCTGATCTCGCTTAGTTCCGTGGTTGCGGCATTCATAAGCCGCACCGGGCGGTACGGAGTCAACTCGCTGATAATGTTGGCCGCCTTCCTCGGTATCGTAATCGTGGCTAATGCAGTGTCCTTCACAAACAATGCCCGGATGGACGTAACGGCCACCAACCAGTACAGCCTTGCGGAACGCACCGAGCAGCTTCTGGACAATCTGGACCAGGATATCGAAATAATTGCCTTCTATAAGGAAGAAGTTTCCCTGGGGCCCCAAGGAAACCCGGACGCGGCTTATCAGTTGCTCAACAGAGAGAGCAAGGTCGTTGAGACCTTCCGCGAGTTCAGAGCGGCTCGCCCCACGAGGGTAGAGACCTCGCTGGTGGATCCCGACGTCAACCCCCAGCGGGTGAACCAGTACTTCGGGACGACGCCCATTGCCTTTGTCAATGAGTCCATTGTGGTCAAGCTCAAGGATGGGGATGCGCAGAACGTCATACAGCCCCGGGATGCCAGCTACAGCCATTTGGAACAGGACCTGGTAACCAGCATTCTCCTGATAACAGGGCAGGAGCAGAAGGCCATTTACTTCCTTGCCGGGCACGGGGAGAGGAGTGTCAACAATACGGGTTCCGACGGTTACGGCGAGGTCCGGGTTGGCTTGGAACAGGACAATTACCGGGTAGAAAGCCTGCGCTGGGCCAGCAATGAACAGGACGTAAGTGTGCCTGACGACGCTGCAATCCTGGTGATTGCGCGCCCCACCAATGAACTGCCCGATGCCCACGCCGAGGTCTTGCACCTTTTCCTGCAGGGCAAAAATCCGGACGGCAGTGACCGTCAGCAGGCCGGACGGCTTGTCTTCCTGGGAGAGCCGGATACACCCGACACTTTCCGCCAGCTGCTGGCGCTGTGGGGCGTTATTCTCCGGAATGGTTACATATATGACGAAGCCGCGTCTCTTCCTGACAATCCCGAGAATCTCCAGTTTACGGTATTTGACGATACCAACATGCCGCCTCAGCTTGCGTTCTTCATTAACCAGCAGATTTCCGATGCCCGCAGCTACCAGGAACTCTGGAAGGCCCTGCTGGGTATAACCGCGCCCAAGGGCAGGTCTCTGGGGCAGGTTACCATGCCGGGAACCACGGCTCTGGACATTCGGCACGATGGCAATCCCCAGCGACAGTTGGTTCCGCTGGCCATCAGCTCGGATGCCAGTTACCTGATTGACGACCTTGACCGGCAAGAAGTCCGGAAGGGAGAGGCGGAAGATGCTGACCCCACTGGCCCCTTCCCCCTTATGGTATTTCACCGCAGTCCCGGCGCTCTCATTGGCGAAAGCGCGTCTCCGCCTCCCGTGCTGGGGGAGAATCAGATTGCCCAGATGTTCGTAATCGGGGACTCCGACTTTCTGGCCAATAGCTTCTATGAAAGAGGTGGAGGGGCCGACTTGTTCCTTAATTCAGTAAATTACCTGGTAGGTGACCATTCCCTGGTATCCCTGCGGCCCAAGGCGTTGACTATTAGAGAGTTCAATGTTGACCGGAACCAGGAGAACTTTGTGAAGTTCACTTCCTGGCTGCTGCTGCCAGGGTTGATGGGGTTGATGGCTGCTATGGTCTGGTGGGTGCGGCGTTAGGTCAGGGCAGGCTCCCACAAGCCGGACAGCTTGGACGGAAAGCCGTCAACCGCGGTCAATCCAGGGATAGCGTTTCGGTCTGGGTGGTCCGAATGCGAGAATAATAGGGGCAGACCCATGGGTCTGCCCCTATTATTCTCGCATTCGGACCACCCAGACCGAAACGCT
>JAJEDS010000143.1 GCA_022821365.1 Dehalococcoidia bacterium
GTCTCCTGGACTAAGGATTGTTCTTCTTCATCAGGGGGAAATACCCTTTCCAGCAGATCGTTCAGCGCGATGCTTCGGTCTTCAGCCGGAAGCCGGACTTCCAGAATGGCATCGGCCGGCAATCCCGCAAGCTGCAGAGAAATGGTGAAGAACTTGCCCATAGGGCGGCCTCAGCCCGACCTTTTCCTCAGGTTCAAGTGGCCGCCGCCGCCGCTGAAACTGCCGCTCCGTGCCCGCGATGCGGAACCGAAGCCAGAACCGGAACTGCTCCGGGAAATGGCGCTGCTGGAGCGGAAGGCCCCGGAGTTTCTCTGCGTCTGTTGATAGCTCTGGCGATTGGAGCTCAGGTTCCGGCCGGAGTCCTGGTACCTGGACCCCGCGAATCCCTGTTGCTGCGTAGTGTACCGGCTGTTGCGGGCCACCTGGGAGCCGTACCTGCTGGACTGCCGATAGGTGGCCCTGCTTTGCCGGATGGCCGGGCCCCGGTTGATGGGCGTGGCGTAGAAATACGGGCCCGGCATGAAAGCGGTTGCCAGCATGTATCCGAGCAGGAAGTCCCCCGCCCCGAAGCTGCTGTGGTAATAGCTGTTCGCGTGGTATCCCCGCATTTCGTGCTGGTCGTTTTCCCTCACGATACTGAATAGCCGGTCGTCCCGAGCGTCTTCAATTTCGTTGCTTCCGTTCAGGTCTTCCCACCCCTCCAGTGTCAGCCGGTCCCCATCCTGCTGGGCGCGGATGAGAATAATGCCATCGCCTTCGTAGATTTCGTTGACCCTGCTCTCGAAGTCAGTGGCGCTCCTGGACTCCTTGAATGCCTGCTGCACGTCATCCAGATTAATCCGGCCCGCAGCGCCATCGGTGGCGGCCCAGGAGTCATAAGACGGACCACCGCAGGCGGCTATCAGCGGCGAGCCGGCCACCATTCCCCCGGCGAACAGGGCAGTGCTTAGTTTTCTCACTCTTGGTGCCATATTGACTCCTTTTTGATCGAGTCGCCCCGGTTTCAAGGATGGTACGAACCGGATTTTAACCTGGGTGGCGCGTGGCCCAGGCAAACCGTCCGCCTACGCTGTCAGTAGGGGCAGTCCTCGGCCCTTGCCCTTTTCCTCTATCCAATATCCAAGCCCCAGGTGGCGCCGCCATCAGTTCCAGCGGAAAAGTCAGCAGCCTGGAGCAAAATTCCGCTTGAAGCCGTGCCTGGAAGTCGTCCCACATACTCCTGGAGTGGAGGATGTAGTCGGCTACGGCGCCCTTGTGGTAGTGCCCTCCCACTGTTGAACTAACGACGGCCTGTTGCAAGTCCGTCAAATGTTCCCGCCAGCACCGGTCGCCGCACTCCAGCAAAAGGCTCTGTGCCAGAGATTGCAGTGCCTCATCGCCCAGCCTGGACTCGTACTCTTCCAGTCTCGCCAGCAGTCCCCGTTCAAGCAGCTCCGGCAGCAGGTCCAGTGGTTCGCCGGCCAGGGCTGAAACCTCAATTCCGAAGAAATGGCGGGCCTCTTCCGTCAGCGAGTGGAATCGGGTTTCATAACCCTCGGAATCCAGATTGGGGAAGTGGGAATGTACCAGCATCCTGGAACATTCGCGGGCTGCGGCTTGGAAACGGCCTTCAAAGTCAAAACCGCTAAACATCTCCCGCCGCAACTGGTAATAAGCTGAGGTGTGGGCATCGCATACTGCCGCATAGTCGGCTGCGACGCTCCGGGCTGCGGCCGCTTCCATCTCGGCTTCATCCTGGCGGCGGAAGATGTAACGTTCCAGCGCCTTTCCTTCCTGGAAGGTTGCGCAATTGTTGCTGCGGCCTGGCTGTTTTACGAATCGGGGCTTGCCCTGGGCCAAAGGCAACAGCCAGCGGTCTTCCCACGAAAGCAGTTGCCTGCCTGAGCCAAACATTCCCTGCCTGCCGCTTCTCCCCTTCAGTTGGGTGGTAACTCGTGGGTAACGGTTGAATTCGGCGTTGATTACGTGCAAGCCAAGCCCGAATTCCCACTGGCCAACTTCGCCGTGGATCTCGACCCGGTCCTGCCTTGCCCCGCAAATCGAAAAATGGTAACGGGCGCCTTGCCTGCTATATGTCGCGGCTAGTTCCCTGTGACTTTTCAGCGCCTCGGCCAGGATTCCTGCCTCTCCGGCCGAATGGCAGACCACTCTTATCGGTCCAGCCCCCGCCTGGGTTTCTTGAAGAATCCAGCGTATCCATCGGCTGAGAATTACCTGGTCTAATTCCGGGTCAAGGACAATATCGGTACCCCGGCCCGCCAGATTGGTGGCAACTGTTACCGCACCGACCTGGCCGGCGTTACGAACTATATCCGCTTCCTCATCGGTGGTAACGGCGTTCAAGACCCGGTGTTCTACCCCCGATCCGGCTAACGCGTTGCTAATGGTACGGGAGGCTTCGATGCTCTGAGCACCCACCAGGACGGGCCTGCCAAACTGCTGACACCGGCGCACCTCTTCGACAATGCCAGCAATCTTTTCCTTTTCCGAGTCAAACATCCGGGAAGGGTGGTCCACCCGGCGATCCTGGTGAGACCGGGGGACGGGTACTACCTCAAGCGAGTAACGACGCTGAAATTCCTGGCCCGCAGCCTGGGCAGTGCCCGTAATACCGGAGATACGCCGGTACAGATTTACGAACCCTTGCACCGAAATCTGGGCCAGGGTTTCGCAGTCGGCGTGAACCGTCACGCCCTCCTTTGCCTCAATGGCCGTTTGAAGCCCGTGACGGTAGAGGTTATCGGGCTTGGTCCTTCCGGTGTGCTGGTCCAGGATTACTACCGTGTCGTCGGAGACCACATAGTCCCGGTCTCTTTCGAGCAGCAGGTGGGCCCGGAGGGACTGATACACCTGGTTGGCCACCTGAAGCTGGCGGGCTGTCTTCCGGGAAAGAGCCTGGTTTGGGTCGCCAACTTCTCCCGCCTCGGGTGGCGGAGGGCAGAAATCACCCAGCCGCTCGGTCAAGTAAGCGAGTCCCCTTTCCGTGGGCGTAACATACCGCCTTCTCTCGTCAACCAGGCAGTACAGGTCGGCTGCCAGGGTTTCGTCGGCAACATCGCTGCCGTCCGGGTATAGCGCTGCAATTCCACGGTGGTAGGAGCGGGGATGCTCCCGGGCCATCCGCCGAAGCGTTTCATTAAAGGGAGCAGCCTGCAACGCCAGGCAAAGGACTCTTCCGTACTCTGCGCCGTCAGGAGGAAGCCACTGCAGGTCGGCGGCGTACTGCCGGCAAAGAGCATCCTGCTCTGCCAGCATGTCCTTGACCGCTCTGTCGACCCGGCGCCAGGGATGTACTGGTTGCGACGGGGGGCCGGCAATGATGAGAGGAGTGTCCCCCTCGTCAATCAGGGCCTGGTCCGCCTCGTCGACGATGCAGACCTGCAAAAGCGGCTGGACTCGTTCTGCCTCATTTGAAATCAGGTTATCCCGCAGGTAGTCGAAGCCGAACTCCCTGACCGTTCCGTAAGCAATATCGCAGGCGTAGGCTGCCCTGCGTTCGGCGCTGTCCATGGACTCCAGGATAACGCCGGCAGTCAGGCCAAGGGACCGGTAGACCGGAGCCAGGAGACGGGTGTCCCGTTCAGCCAGGTAGTCGTTGGCAGTATGAATGTGGACTCGCCGGCCCAGGACGGCATGCATCACTGCGGCGAAGGCAATGGCGACGGTCTTGCCTTCTCCGGCCTTCATTTCTATGACATTGTTGGATAGCAGGTGGAGGCCGGCCAGGAGTTGCTGATCGGTGGGAAGGAACCGGTATTGCTCCGAATGATCCAGCCGGCGTACTGCCTGGTAGAAATCGGCGGGAAGCAGCAGGTCCGGGCCAAAGCGTCCCTGGCCGGCAGCGCGCGCCCGTTCCATTCCCCCTGCGACTGTTTCCCTGTAAGAAAGGGTCTCTTCGTAAGACAGGTCGCCCACCGTGCCTTCACAGGGATGTAACAGTCCGGCCAGTTCCGACTCTTCCTCAAGAACGCGCCACGCGCCCAGCCGGCGACTAATGGATTCGTTGACGATCGCGAAGACCTTCGCCGTTGGCTGGGAAAGATCCTGGCGGGGTGGTTCATTCGCAATCGCCGCCTTTTCATGTTGAATGGCAGCCTTCAGTTCCAGGTCCGACCAGCCCTCCAGGCCCATTTGACTCTGAAGGAGCCGAATCCGATGTACTGTCACCTCCTCCCGATCCAGGGGGAGCAGGAACAAGCGCGTCCCGAGACTCCTGGCACGCGAAATTGTCCGACTCAGGCCGACTGCCGGTAGCCGCAAGGAGGGGACGCGGGGAAGAATATTCGCCGGATTGCTGAAGACTGTCATATAACTGGCCTGAATGGACCCGGTGGCGGCCGGGTTCAGGTCATTCCCATGATCACCAGTCCGGCTTCGTGGCCGGTGATGTCCCAACCATTATAGCGGAGGAGCAAATGGTACCTTGAATCGAGGATCCCGGCGGCCGCGGTGGGATGGGCCTTGCTGAACTCCTGGCCCAATTCTCCTTCCAGCGCCCATCGCTCTCTTGCCTGGCACCTGAACCCCGCCCTCCTGGCTATTTCGTGGTACTCGGAAACCAGGCGCGCGAACTCCTGGTCGCTGCGGTAAGGTATGGGAGTAACGTAGTAGTCCCTGGACAGGAAGAGGCCCAGTTCATTCTCGAACACCTGGACCATATCCGTGTCTTCCAGCCAGCCCTCCATGGCAAAGAAAAGGTCCAATGGAATGTCCTGCGGGACCAGGTGGTAGTAGTAATTCTCCTCGGCTTCAACCATCTTGACGGGAATTGATGGCTTGTCAGTGTATCCCAGCAGGTGTTCCGCCGCTTCTCCCTTGAGGAACAGGTACGGGATGTTGCCGTTGGTGGCATCAACCAGGACGGGAACGCCGTCCACGTTATACAGCAGCGCGGCGTGCTGCCAGTACCGCATGAACCGGCGGGCGAACCGGAAATCGAAGGTGCGCAGCATTTCCCTGAGCTTTGAGACTGGTACTTTTTCCCTGGCACCATCGCCGCCGATCAGGTACTCGGATTCAAACCCGTAATGGTCGGTAAGGAACTTCAGCGCTTGCACTTTCTCGGTACAGATTCCGCCGGCGCCGGCGGCAATGTTCCGGACTGTCTCGTCGCCGGTCTTGAACATCAGCTTCTGCCAGGTAAACCTGGAGTAGTTCTCGAACTGGCTTTCCCAGATGGTTCGTCCGAGGACGTTGAGGAACTCCAGCCTGCGGTCATGGGTGCCCAGCTTCATTGTTTCTGCAGCCCCGGCCCCTCCCAGTTTCCCTTCAAGCGCCGTTGTCACAAAGGCTTCAAAGAATGCCGGGTCATTTGCCCAGCGGCGCCGGTGAAAGCCGGTCCAGTTCCGATCATACCCCACATTCATCCGGTCAACTTCAATCTCAATAATGAAGGCCCCGACCTCCCCCCCAGTTGCTTCCGAAGCCCGGGGTACTGCGTCCAGATCCAGCGCCACCCCTTCCTGGCGGAATATGGTTCCCGAATAGATGGAAGTGTGGGTTCCCTGGTCGTCGCAGGCATAGACCAGGTCCCGAATTGCCTGTAGCGACAGCAGCCCCTCGGGGGAAATCGCCCCTCCTTCTAACAGGGCTAATTGGTCAAGGCCCAGCAAGTACTTTTCCAACAGCCTGCCGGTGGAAATAACGTGGTCATCCGGGCACAGCCGGAAGGTGGCGGAGCGCCGGGCCACCGTGTCCGAAACTAGCAGGAAGAAATAAGGACTGTTCAATTTACTTTGAGAACCATTGGTGAGTGAGATTGCGCCTGGGTGCGGGCTGGATCTGAGGGGAAGAACGGGTGAGGATCGGGAATGGGATCGACGTGGATGAAGCTGCCCTATGCCGCTAAATTCATTCGGCGTCGCCTGTCCGGCAATGCGATAGTTGCTTGCTCCAGGAGTCAGGCAAGAATTTGCCGCCCTCGGGTTTCTGCAGGAATCCTGCCTTTGAATGGTCGGGGTGAGAGGATTCGAACCTCCGACCTCTTCGTCC
>JAJEDS010000107.1 GCA_022821365.1 Dehalococcoidia bacterium
CTATTCCCCTCCACTTCTCGGCTGTTTCACGTGCCGATTCTCACCGGGTCCACAGCTTCCCGCACCGACCTTATGATGGACAGGGCCGTCAGCCGGCCGGTCTTGGGGTTTTCGGAAGGGATGTTTTCTATATGAACATGGAGCAGGCCGAAGTCCCCCTCCACCGTAATGTCGTGGCAGTTGCGCTCCAGTGACGGGTCGGCAATTATGCGGACTGTGGTTAGATCAGGGCCAACGCCGGCCAGGCTTACCGCAGCCGAAACGTTCAGGTTGGATGGGAACCCGCGACAAGCCTCTCTCGCGGCGCCGAGGAAAACCTCTTTGGCTTCGGTCAGGCCGGAAATGGGGATTTCCTTCTCCACCAGGTAGGGGGCGCCCTCAAGGGCGGCGATGGGCTTGCGTGAAACCATTTCAACCCTGTCCACCCTGCCCTGGCAGGCGGACTTGATGCCGTCCAGGCCGGCTATTGCGCCCGAGGGAGCATAGAGGCGGCAGCCAAGGCTGCGTGCCTGCTCGATAATCTCCGGGTGTTCCAATAGCGCGCCTATGCTTATGACCATCAGGTCCTTGCCCGCTGCAAAGGCCGCTTCCGCCAGGGACGGGACCACGTGGCCGCCAGCAGTCTCAACCAGCAGCGACGAACGTTCCACCAGTTCCGACCGGTCCAGGTAAGGGGGAGGCTCATCGAGGGTGGCAAGGAATGCCTCGGCGGTGGAGGCGGTGCGGCTGGTTACACCGGCGACGGGAACTCCCAGCGTCCCTTCGTCTCCTGCTCCAAGCAGGGAGCGGCCAATGGCGCCGCATCCCACAATGCCGATTGAGTAAGTCATCAGGACACCTCCGGCACAACTCTATCACAGGAACCTGCCAGGGAGACCGCTCCGTGAGCCGGAATACGGTGGATCCCTTCGGCGGGAGCAATCATCTCAGGTCCAAAATTGACCCTGCTGGTAGGGATTACTATAATGCCCGCAGTACAGAAATAGAGTGTCTTGTCCATGGCCCCCCGAAACCCCACTGCCAGGTCGGGACACAGGCAAGGAGGATTTTCATGGTTGAACAGCAGGCGGCAGTATTGAGCCCCGAGGCCATGGTTGAGGAGTTCAAGAAGAATGGCGTTACCCACGTGGTGACTATTCCCGACAGCGAGACCAACTACCTGTACGAACTTATGCAGGAACAGGACTGGCTGGACGTTGTGCCAGCTTCTCGGGAAGGCGAGACCTTCGCTATTGCCCTGGGCCTGATAATCGGCGGCAAGACTCCGGTTTGCCTGATTCAGAACACAGGCATGATGGAGTCGGGAGACTCGATCCGGGGCATGGCCCTCGATTCAGGGTTCCCGCTGGTTATGGTCATCGGGTACCGGGGCTGGAACCGGCACGGCGTGATTACCGACTCGGTGGCACGTTACACCGAGCCCTTCCTCAACGCCTTCCGCATCAACTATTACCTGGTGGAACAGGACGCCGACAGCAATCGTATCTCCGTGGCTTTTGAAGAAGCCAAGAATACCAAGCGGCCGGTAGCTATCCTGGTAGGCGACGAATACCACGGATTTAACCGGTAGAATGACTGTCCCTGGCCGGCACCTTGTGCCTCATTTATCCCCCAGCGGTAAGGGCGGCCCGCTCAGGGAAAAGCGCAGATCACTTAAACAAGGACTTGCATAACGGAGGAAGCAATGATTCAGTCGTCAGAAGTATTCCGAATTTTCCAGGAGCACCGGGGCGACGCTATTGTGATTCCCACCGGCACATCCGGCCGGCACTGGCGGGAATTCACGACCAACGAGAGCCGGGACCTGAACCTGGGTGGGGCGATGGGCCAAACTACATCGGCGGCCCTGGGGCTAGCACTGGGCCTTCCCGATGAGAAGGTGGTGCTGTTCGATTCAGAGGGCGCCTTGCTCATGAACCTGGGAATCCTGGCCACCATAGCCGGCAAGAAGCCTGGGAACTTCTGCCACATTCTGTTGGACAACGAGTGCTATGCCACCACCGGCGGACAACCCGTTCCCAATGCGCAGGAGATCAACTACGCCGGCGTGGCCAAGGAAGCCGGTTATTCCACGGCCTACAGCTTCGACGACCTGGAAGAGTTTGCCACCAATATTGAGCAGATAATGCAGGATACCGGCCCGGTGTTCGTGTCCATCAAGGTGGTTCCGGAGGTGGAGAACGAACCCATCGGCATGCGGAACCGCCCTCCCACCCGCAACCGAGCACAGACCATCCGCGACTTGCAGTCGGAATTGGGCATAAGCGCCGACTAAGACCCTCGGTGCAGGGGAAACTGCACAGACAGACCAGGACTCGGGGCCGTTGGGGCAACCCAGCGGTCCTTTTTTTGACTCTCCCATAGGGAAATTCCTAGTTGCCTGTCAACGGTCCTGCACCTGCTTCTGCCGTCAAATTGTCCCGTGTTTGAGTTACTGCAGCGGTAGTCATGTTGCATTCCGCTCCCGGCTGTTTCAAGCCTTGCTGCAAAAGACCGTGGGGGAACTCCGATAGTCCAGGGCCATCGCATTGGAACCGGGGAGACCGGTTCGGCTGAATTTATCCCCGCCTGTTTCTCACCACAGAGACACAGAGAACGCGGAGTTGCACGGAGAATCTCTGCGCTCCTTTGCGTACTCTGTGCCTCTGTGGTTAAAGGCAGTCTCCAAGTGCGATTGCCCTGCCCGATTGTCCCAGTGTCCTGTTGCGCCGGTGGAGTTTCGTACAAAATGGACCGGTAGTGTCGGCATCCCAATCGTGAAGGGTGTATCATCGGCCCATGACAGGCATTGGGAACTGGGCAGCCTCGCTTCGCATCAGGGACTTTCGCCTGCTGTGGGCATCAACTCTACTGTACTCGCTGGCCACTGGGATGGAACAGGTCTCGGTGGGGTGGCTCATCTTCGAGCTTACCGGTTCGGAGTTGATGGTGGGCGTGGGGGCCGCAGCCCGGATGTTGCCCTTCTTTCTTTTCGGGATATTATC
>JAJEDS010000349.1 GCA_022821365.1 Dehalococcoidia bacterium
CCAACTTCCCCCGGTCAAGAGGGAAGTGACCGGAGAGACAGTACCAGTACCCTAGTCCTGCGTTTCCCTCAGGCACTCCTCCAGCAGGTCCAACGCCGCCTGGGCGAAGACCCACATGTTGGCCTCGCGGTCGTCGTCCCCCGTTTCCACGGTGATGACCTTTTCCACGGGGCCGGATACCGCGATGCAAGCGTGGCCGGCGGAGTCGCCGTAGCGGTTGCCGGTGGGGCCGCTGGCGCCGGTTTCGCTGACAGACCAGGTGGTGCCCAGCCGCTCGCGTATGGTGCGGGCGTTGAGCTGCGCGTAAGGCTCGCTGCTGGCGCGGATGCCCTCCATGGCCGACTCGGGTACGTCCAGCAGGCCCCGCTGGGCGGTGCGGGTGTAAACCACTGAGCCGCCAACATAGTAGGCCGACGCCCCGGGCACGGCCACCAGGGTAGCGGAGATCAGGCCGCCGCAGCTGGACTCGGAAACAGACAAAGACTGCCCCAACTCCTTCAATAAGGCTCCTACTGATTCGGATACGGAAGTCAGGTCCGGCATGTTAAAACTCCTTCCAGATAGTCTTTAGTATCGGCAGAGTTGGGGAATTCCTCATCCCCATCCTGGACTTCTCCCATCAAGGGGACAGGGTTTCACTAGTCCCTGAAAGTTCTTCTGAAACGCAGCACGAAGATTATCACCAGGGCCACTACCAGCACGACCAGGAACACGGCGCCGGATATTCGCCCCGGCGCCCAGGCCTGGACCAGCGCAAAGGCCACAATGAACAGCAGCGGGATTCCCAGCCACAGCGCGTGACTCCGGTGCATCTATTGCCTCGAGTGGTTAAACATGGATGGACAGGATATACAGGATGGAGCTATTGCAGGTCAAGATTCTCCGTTCCGGCTACCGTCATCCTGTTAATCCTGTCTATCCATGTCTGAATTCGTCAGTCCAGCGTGGGGTCGAGAATTACCTTGCCCAGGGGTTCGTTGCTGTCGACCAGTTTGTGGGCGGCCACGGCCTGGGACAGGGGCAGGGTGCGGTCGATCAGCACCTGGAACTGGCCGCTGGCCGTCTGGGCCAGGGACTCCTCCAGTTCGGCGCGGCCCTCGGCGCCCAGGCCGCTCATCACCTGAAGGCGGCGCTGGTAGAGCTTCTTCAGGTCAAGGGTTACCATGCCGCCGCCGTGGGCGCCCACGGTCACCAAGCGGCCACCCCGGGCCATGCTGTTGAAGGCGCCGTCCCACTGGGTGGGATCGCCGATGTTCTCGAAGACGGCGTCCACGCCCCGGCCGCCGGTAATGCGCATAACCTCGGCCTCCAGGTCGTCGCGGCGGTAGTTGACGCCGTGCTGGGCGCCCAGGTCCAGACCCACGGCCACCCGCTCGTCGGCCCCGGCGCCGGCGATGATGTTGGCGCCGATGGCGCGGGCCACCTGGACGATGCAGCTGCCCAGGCCGCCGGCCGCGCCCATAACCAGGGCCCAGTCGCCGGCCTGCAGGTTGGTCAGGCGGGTCTGGGCGATGGCCAGGGGGAAGTGGCGGGCCACCACGGTGGCTTCGCCGTAGGACAGACCGTCGGGGATGGTGACGCAGTTGGATGCGGGGACCTTCACGTACTCGGCGTAACCGCCCCACAGGTGAATGCCCAGCATCCGGCGGTTGGCGCACTGGAAGGGGCGGCCCGAATCGCACTGTTCGCAGGCGTTGCAGTGGATGCCCTGGGAAATGGCCACCCGTTCCCCGACCTTGGGGGACTCGACACCCTGGCCGGTCTCGGCCACCTCGCCGGCCGGGTCGTTGCCCAGCACCAGGGGCAGGATGGCGCCGTAGCCGCCGCCGTCCTCGCGCACCTGCAGGTCCAGGGTACGGTTGACGGACACCGAGTGTACCCTGACCACCACCTCACCGGGGCCGGCCGCGGGCGCGGGCGGGTCTTCCCACTGCATAACCTCGGGTTCCCCGAATTGGTGGATGACCATTGCTTTCATGGTGCGCTCCTGCCTTATGCGAAGGCGAACATGGTCTGAAATTACGATATCGCTATGGTCCAGGCCCCCTTGCCGGGGGAAAGCCAGAATGGGTGTGGCAGGAGCGCACGGCGGTGCGCCCCTACGCCGGCAACCGAGAATTCAAGACATTGCCTTGGGGCAGCCACTAAGGGCTGTAACCGGTGCCGGGCCCCTCGCGGACGGGCCTGGGTTGCTCCCAGTAACTGCCGGCCGACCATTCCAGGTTTTCGAGCATTGCTCCCACGTCCTGGTAGGCCTGCACGTGGCCCAGCTGGCTTTGGAGATAACCGTATTCTTCCAGCAGCACGGTCAGGCGCTGGGGAGCCTCCGTCCCGCCCGTGCCGTAGCCGCCGTCGTCCAGGCTGGCAAAAATGTCGGCGGACAGGCCGGTGATGGCGCCCAGGCGCAGCATCGGGTCCCGAAGCTGGCTGAAGTCATCCCGCCAGGCGCCGGAGACCACATCGTACTGCTCCCTGGAAACCCCGGTGATGGGTTCCACCCACCGGATTTCAATGTCGCCCAGGCGGGCGGTGGCGGCGTTCCTGCTGGCCACCTGGGAGGTGAGCTGCACCTCGTAGAAGACGGTGGTGGCGGTGCCGGCGGGAATTTCGGCGAACTCCCGGCGGTTCTGGGTGAAGGTGGCGTCGGGAGTTACCCGGTTCTCATAGCCCACGATGCGCCAGTGGCTGACCATTTCCGGGTTCCAGGTAATCTGGGCCCGGGCCTGGTCGGCGAAGGGGTTGGTTATCCGGTCCCAGTTGGCCAGGCTGAAGGTGGCCTCGGCCTGCTGGGGAGTCTCAAAGTAGCGATACCAGCCGTTGCCGAACTGGGCGATCTGCTCCAGCAGGTGGTCGTTGCCATCGATGCCCACGCCGATGGTGACGATGCGGATGGGGTTCACCCGGGAGTACTCGCTGTCCTGCCCCACGTTGTGGAGAATGCCGAAGGGGTCGGTGGCGTTGACGTTGGCCACACCGTCGGAGAAGAGGATGACGTAGTTGACGGCTTCGGGATTATCGTTGCGAGCCCGGTCGGCCATCCACAGGGCTTCGTCCAGGCCGGCCTGGACGTTGGTGGAGCCTCCGGCCCACAAGTCGGTGAGACCCCTGTCTCTCCTGGCAGAATTGGGCGAAGTATGGCGGTGGCTGAACATGACCTGGTCTTCAAACTTCACCACGGCGACGCGGTCCCGGTCCCGCAGGTTGTCCAGAATGGTCCGGGCCGCCGTTTCGGCAATTTTCAGGCGATTGCCATTGGCCATGGACCCGGAGGTGTCCAGCACCAGGGTTACATTAACGGGCCGGCGCTTCTGGGCGTCGGTGGCCTGGATGCCGACCCGGGCCAGGTGCATACCCTGGGTGTCCGGGTGCTGGAAAACCTCGGTGTGAACGGCGAACTCGTCGGACCGGCTGGGCCTGGGGTAGCCGTAGTTGAGGGAGTTGATCCACTCCTCGGCCCGCACGTCGGCCGGGTCAATCTGGTAGCCGTCCTGGGTCTCCTGGAGGGCCCGCTGGAAGGAGGCCCGGTCGGTGTCCAGGCTGAAGGTGGAGACAGGGTCCAGGGATGAGCTGACCAGGGGCTGGGGGCCGGTGGTAGCCGTGTCCCTGGGGATGTTCCTGGGCGCGGTCCTGGGGGCCGTGTTGGGAGCGCCGGACTGGCCCGATTGCGTGGCCTGGGAGGCCGCAGATGATGACGGTGATGACTGCTGCTGGGCCGCAGGGGCGATGCTTTGCGACTGCGCGGGCGCGCTGGCCGGTTGGCTTTGCTGGGCCGGGGCGGACTCCATCATGGGGGCAGGTTGGGACTCGGTCTGGGCCCGTGGCTGAGGCGCCGCTTCCGCCGGTGCTTCGCGCAGTGTGATAGACCGAGCTTCTGGCGGCTGTTCGGGTGCGGAAGCACCGCAGGCCACGCTCAGCAGCAGGAAGGCCGCCCCCAGGGAGGCAGCCGCTCCCCTAATGGACCAGCCGACGGGCATTTCCTTTAAACCTCTCACTGAACGCCATACATTTTTCCTCTTCACCTTATCCTCCTCCTTCTTCGCTGCAGGCTCGGTCGAGGTTTTCTGTGCCTGATTATTGCCCCGCAGGGCTTTGACCTCGGAATAAGCAATGACGGGAACCGATTCTCCAGCAGTCTCCGGTACAAGTATATTGCCAGTGGAGCCAATTTTAGAAGAACCAGCGTACCTCCTTCCCGTACTTTGGCAATCTGCCCTCAGTTTCTGGTCGGAACGATGGCCGCCACTATCACCGGCATGGCGGCAAAGACGGCGATGGCCGCCAGCCTGGCCAGGGGGCCGCCAAAGACGGTGCTGACCGCCCAGATGGCGCCGAAGGCCACAATGCCGATGAGCAGCCCGATGAGGATGATCATGTTGGGCTGACGGTTTTTGTTGATGGCAAGCTGGCGGGCGCCGAAGTAGCTTCCGGCGAAAATTATGAACAGAACGATGAATGCCGGAATGATCAAGTCAGGCTCCCCGCAATCCCGTACCTAGCAGTAGTCTTTGAAGCGGACCATGAAGCTGGCCTCGCCCAGGGGCGTGCCGTCCAGCAGAATGGCGGCGACGTGGGTGCCCGCTCGCTGGACGGGGATGCGGAAGGTCTTGATCCACCGCTGGAACAGGATTCCGTCCTCCCACTCGACGGCCTGGGGCGGCGGCGTGTCCAGGGGGATGCCCGGGGCCTTGATGGCCACCATCAGGTGATGGGCGCCCGGGGCGGCTCCCGCGATGCAGAAGGCCAGGTTCACGTCCACCTGGGCCAGGATGGGCGTTTCCGGACCGGGCGTTTCCGCCGGGGGCGGCAGTTCCACCAGGTCGATAATTCCCTTGAAAGTGAGTTCGTCGTCGTCGCCCGTTTGGGCGTCGTGGCAAAACAGGGCGTACTTGAGGTATGGGTCGGCTGGGTTGCTGGTCAACCGGAAGGCTCCTTTCAACGGACGCCGGCAGGCTGTCCGAAATTGGTTGGCTTATTCTAGCACTTTCCCCTTGCCGTACCCAAGTTTGCAGCGACAATGGCGGGGTAGTCGCATTGTGCTGGAGGCGCCGTGGCCCTGTTTCTGGGCCAGCGTTTTTTTAACCACAGAGACGCAGAGGCCGCGGAGATGCACAGAGTATCTCTGCGAACCTCCGCGGCCTCTGCGCCTCTGTGGGTACAAGAACCCCCGCAATGCGACCGCCCTTGCCCACTGTGGATTAGTTGGGACGGAAAGCGTAGTATAGGCGGCACACAAGGGAACAGGGCGCCAACTGAAGGCGGCAAGGGGATGCAGCAAAGGCAGATAGGGGATTCCATCAACATCGGGTGGCCCGACTTTGGGCGGCCGGAACAGTCCTTTACCATTGTTGACCTGGACCAATTGGGGCAGGTGTTCCGCGCTCGGGTTACGGACGGACAGCGGGAAGGCGGGTTCCTGGTGATCTACGATTGCCCCGACGTGGTGCTGGAGCAACTGGCCGAGCAGGCGACCAACGCAACGGGGTTCCGGGTTATCGTGTCCAGCCTGCGCTGCAGCGTGGACGGCGAGGTGCTGCGCAGCTTTGACTATGAATGGTACCCCACGCCTGAGTACGCCGAAAGGCCCCGCCAGTTGGCTACCGCCCTGGCCGAACTGCTGGAGCAGATGCGGGGAGAAGGCGACTCCCGATCCTCTGATTGAGTCGCCAGGGACTCCGGCAGTCTCGGTGTTCCCCAATCTTGCCGGCTTTTGAGCGGCAGGCGCCGTAAGGGAAGGTGGGCTGCCAGCCAGGCGAGCGGCAAGGAAGCGTACAGCGCCGGGGAATGGTTCCCCGGCGCTGATTTTGTGACCTCACGGTTCCCTGTGTGACGCCACGGCTGGCCCGGCTGCTAACTCCAGGAGTTCCCCGCCGCCTGGATGGACACTTCAGCGCTCCAGGTTACATTGTCGCAGTCGGTGTTGTCGCAGGAACCTGCCTGGAAGGTGTAAGTGGTACCCCCGGTCAATTCGCCGTCGGGCGTGAAATAGTAGCTGTTCGGGGCTGCATAGTCATCTCTCCCGTCCGCGCCCCACATCTGCGGGAAATTCATGGATTCCAGGGTGACGGTTGTCCAGTCTGACATGGGGTCGTCGTCCTTGTACCGCACCTGGTAAGCGGGAATGTCGCGGACGGGCCTCCACGCGATGATGACCTTCGACCCGGCGCCGGCAGCGCTGCTGTAGTAGGCATGGTGCCTGATGTTCCGCGGGGCCGGCGGATTGGAGTAGGTGAGCTTGCTGCTGACGACCCCGATCTTTGAAGAAGTGGTCAAGGTAGCCGTGGCCTCGGCCGGAGTGCTGTCGGGAACAACAATGGGATTGGAGTAACAGCCCGTCCGGTCGTGCTTTTCGTTAATGGGGTATAGCCGGTATTCGTACTTATTGGCATCGTTGGCCGTATCGTAGGCGGCAACGAACCGATCGGTGAAGCGCGTCCAGAGGCTCAGCGGCCAGAACACGCACTGGTCCACCCCGTCGGTCCCCAGGTATTCCCGGGTCAGGACATAGCCCGTGGTAGCGCCGTTATCGTCAGGCAGGTCCCAGGACAGTCTTACACGGCCGTGGGCCGCACTATCCACGGTGAAGCCGGTGGGAGTGGCCAGGCCGGCCACCTCAGTATCGGCCGGGTCCGAAATGGATACCGGCCCCACCTCGGCGGCGTTGCTGAAGGAATAGACCGGTCCATCTCCGGGGATCACTTCGCGGACGTAACCGAATTGAGCGGTTTCGTCGCAGGTGGCTTCGTCGATGTAATAGGTGCCATGCTCGTTAATGGAGAATACCCGGAAGTACCAGTCATCCCCCGCCTCCAGCTTTCCGCCTTTAAGGGTGCTGACCTTAATGGAGCTTCCATCCGAGTATTCACCGGCAACGACACACTCCCACTCGCCGGAATCGGTCTTGCGTTTATCCAATACGTAGCCGTCATCATCGGTGTCGTAGTCCCACTGGAGGACCACGGAGAATCCGTCTGCGTTGTTACCGTTTTGCCACGCTACCTCCAGGTTGGTGGGCGCGGATGGCAGATCCGGATCCTCCTGGGCCTCGGCGCTCCAGGGCGTGTACAGGGCGGTGGCAATCAGGGCCATCAACGTTAGGGTAGTTCCGGTAAGTCTTAACAGGTTGCCAAAGGGCTTCACTTCCCTTCCTCCTTCTCTCGCAATCTACGAGATTTATTGATTGCCCTCGTTTTGGACCTTCCGGGGGATACGGCGCAGCTACGGCTTACAGTGGTTTGTGAGGTCGGTGGAAGTATAGATTATAAATTATGATATGCGTTAGCGGATAACTATGTATTTATGATTGCAAGGCTACCTACACCGTGAGCCGATGGTCTGAGCCTGGCTGGCTGGGCCAATGAAGGTAGGGAGGGGAATCCCGCTATCTCCGCCCATTAGTTCCTGAATGTCCCAGGCACATGCGGAGCAAAGGGAGAAGAGTTATGAGTTTTGCGTGAACCTTGGGAGCTTCCTTTATTACGGTCGATGAAGGGCATATAATTCCCTCATGCCCGAATTCTTCAATGTTCTTCCCCCTCAACGGGCGCTGCAGGCCCTACTGGATGCGATGCCGCCACCTGCCCCGGGAACCGAAGAAGTGGCGGTAGACGAAGCACTGGGCCGAATCACTGCACACGACCTCTGCGCGGCAGAAGAACTGCCTGCCTTTCCCCGCGCTACAGTGGACGGGTATTCCCTGCGAGCCGCAGATACCTTTGGGGCTTCGGAGGGCCTGCCGGCCTACTTTACGGTGGTTGGCGAAGTGCTCATGGGCCACCCCGCCGAGGTGTCCGTGTTCCGGGGCGAGACGGCCGGGGCATACACCGGCGGTATGCTGGCCCACAATGCCGACGCCGTTGTGATGGTGGAACATACCCAGCAGGTGGATGCCAACACCATAGAGGTGGTACGGCCCGTAGCGCCGGGGGAGAACGTTGTGCAGCCGGGGGAGGACATACGCCGGGGCGAGGCCATCCTGCCCCGGGGGCACCTGCTGCGTCCCCAGGACCTGGGAGGCCTGACCGCCCTGGGCATCACCCGGGTCAAGGTGACGCGCCGCCCGCGGGTGGCAATCCTGTCCATGGGCGACGAGGTGGTGTCCCCCGATGTTACGCCGGCGCCAGGGCAGATTCGGGACATCAACAGCTACACGGTGGCTGCCCAGGTCAGCCGGGCCGGCGGGGAGCCGCTGGCATTGGGCATTGTGGGCGATGATTACGAGGAACAGTTGACGGCGGCGCGAAAGGGGCTAAAACGCGCCGATGCCCTGGTCTTATCAGCCGGCAGTTCGGTGAGCAGCCGGGATATGACCGCCGACATTATCAATGCCCTGGGCGAGCCGGGGGTGCTGGTCCACGGCCTGTCCATCCGCCCCGGCAAGCCGGCCATACTGGGCCTGGTGGAGGGGAAGCCGGCCTTCGGGCTGCCGGGCAACCCGGTCTCGGCGATGATCGTCTTTGACCTGGTGGTGCGGCCCACCCTGTACCGCCTGGCGGGCTGCGTCCACCCCCCTGAACCTTCGATTGCCTGGGCTGCCCTGACCCTGGACATCGCCTCGGCCCCGGGCCGGGAGGACTATGTGCCGGTACAGGTGTACGGCAACGGGCACGGAGAGTTGATGGCGGAACCGGTTTTCGGCAAGTCCAACCTGATTTTCACCCTCATCCGCGCCGACGGCCTGGTACAGGTGCCGCTGGACAAGGCAGGGCTGTACGCGGGGGAGACAGTGCCGGTCAGGCTGTTCTGAACCGGGATTTGAACATGGATATGCAGGATGTACAGGATGACTGATAGAGAGGCAAGGAATCTTTGCCTTGGGATAACCCAAGCCTGTATATCCTGTGCATCCATGCTAAGTGAAGAAAAGGCTGAAGCATGACTGAGCAGCTACCCCCGGCCATAATTTTTGACATGGACGACACGATTCTTTCCGATGATGCCGTGTCGGACAGGTGCTGGGAGCAGGTCTGCCAGGAATTTGCTGATCAAATAAGCGGCCTGAACGTCAGCGCCGATGCGCTGCTGACCGAAATAAGACAGGTGCGCCGCTGGTTTTGGGACGACCCGGCACGGAGCCACCGGGGCGGGCTGGACCTGGCCGCAGCCCGGCGCGAGATCCTGACGTTGGCGTTCGACAATCTGGACGTCCGGGCGCCCGAGTTGGCGCAGGAAATAGTTGACGTGTACCTGAAGCTCAAGTCCGATATGGTTCAGCCCTTCCCCGGGGCACTGGATACTTTAGTATCACTCGGCCGGAGCGGAGTGAAACTGGGCCTGATCAGCAACGGCAATGCGGCGGAGCAGCGGGCCAAGGTACGGCGCGCCGGTTTGGAGCCCTTGTTTGAATCTATTCTGATCGGCGGAGAATTTGGAGTCGCCAAACCCGATCCCCGCGTCTTTCTCCACACCCTGGGAAAGCTGGATGTTGAGGGCGCGGATGCGTGGATGGTGGGCGACAACCTGGTAAACGATGTGGAAGGAGCCCAAGCGGTGGGAATCTACGGAATATGGGTTGACTGGCGGGGCGCCGGGCTGCCTGACGACAGTCGGGTAAAGCCTGACCGCATTATTCGCTCAATTGTGGAACTGGTTAATTGAGCCTATCGGGAACTGGAAGAGCATGACTGAACAGCTACCCCCGGCCATAATATTCGACATGGACGACACGATTGTTTCCGATGACAAGGCGGCGGAGAGGTGCTGGCGCCAGGTCTGCAACGATATGTGGCATAGAATCCAGTCCGGCACGCCGGAAGAGTTCATTGCCGACATCACGGAAATACGCCGCTGGTACTGGGCGGACCCGGAGCGGATCCGGCGGAGCAGCCTCAACCTGGCTTTGGCCCGCAGGGAACTGCTGTCCATGGCCTTTGAGAAGCACGGGATTGAGGACGACCACCTGTTGGAAGAGATGTCGGCAGTCTACCAGGGGCTCAAGGCGGCCACTATTGAGGTCATACCCGGCGCCCTGGATACGCTGCGGTCTCTCCGGGGCGGCGGCATACGGCTGGGCCTGATTACCAACGGCGACGCCGAAGCGCAAAGGGACAAGGTACGTAAGGCGGGGCTGGAGCCGCTATTCGACTCCACCCTGGTGGCCGGTGAATTCGGCGTGGCCAAGCCCGACCCGCAAATCTTTCTCCACACTTTGGAGCGTCTGCAGGTAGAACCCCACGAAGCGTGGATGGTGGGCGACAACCTGTATGCCGACATCGGCGGCGCCCAGGCCGTGGGGATTCAGGGCGTCTGGGTGGACTGGCGGGGCAACGGCCTGCCCGACAACACCCCGGCCATCCCCTACCGCACCATACAATCCATAGTTGAGTTGCATCCGGCAAACACGGGGTGAACGTCGTGACCCAGTCCCACCATTCCCAGCGACGCTACTACCTTTCCGATATCCCGCTGGAAGAGGCCCGGGACAGGTTTTACTCGGCCCTGCTTGAAGCCGGCGCCCTGGCGCCTATGCCAGCCGAGTCCGCCCCTCTGTCCAGCGCCAGGGGGCGCATTACGGCGGGCCCCATCTGGGCCGTCGCCTCCTCTCCCCACTACGATGCCGCCGCCATGGACGGCATAGCCGTTCGCGCCGCCGATACCACCGGCGCCACGGAGACGTCGCCCATTACCCTGGCGGTGGGCGGGCCGGAACCGCAGGCGGTGTGGGTGGATACGGGCGATCCCATGCCCCGGGGCTTGGACGCCGTCATAATGATAGAAAACCTGCACATGGTGGGCGACGACCACGTCAGCATTATGGCCTCGGTGGCACCCTGGCAGCACGTCCGGCCCCTGGGCGAGGACATTGTCGCCACCGAGCTGGTGCTGCCCGAAAACCACCGCCTTACTCCGGCCGACCTGGGCGCCTGCGCCGCCGCCGGTCTGAGGGAAATTCCGGTGCGCCGCCGTCCCTCGGTAGCCATCCTTCCCACGGGCAATGAACTGGTTCCGGTGGGAACGGAACTGCAACCCGGAGACATAGTGGAGTTTAATTCACTGATGATATCGGGGCTGCTGGAGGAATGGGGCGCAGCGCCGACGGTTATGGAACCCGCTCCCGACGTTTTCGTGGCCATTCGCGATGCAGCCAGGGCAGCCCTGGACGAACACGACCTGGTGATCATCAACGCCGGTTCTTCCGCCGGGGCCGAGGACTACACCGCCCTGGTGGTGGAGGAACTGGGGCAGCTGCTGGTCCACGGCATTGCGGTGCGGCCCGGCCACCCGGTGGCGCTGGGCGTGGCGAGGGGAAGGCCCCTGGTGGGGCTGCCCGGTTACCCCGTTTCCGCCATACTTACGGCGGAATTGCTGATCAAGCCCTTGATTGAAGGATGGCTGGGGCAGGCAGGGTCCAGCCAGCGCCCCACGGTGAGGGCCAATATAACCCGCAAGGTAATGTCGCCGGTGGGCGAGGACGAGTTTCTGCGGGTGAAGCTGGGCCGGGTGGGCGAGAAGATGGTGGCCACGCCGGTGCAGCGGGGCGCGGGAGTCATAATGTCCCTGGTGCGGGCCGACGGCCTGGTCACAATACCCCGCTTTTCCGAGGGGGTGGATGTGGGCGCGGAGGTTGCCGTGGAGTTGCTGCGTCCCCTGTCCGAGGTGGAAAACACCATCGTCGCCATCGGCAGCCACGACCTGACCCTGGATTTGATGTCCAGCTTCCTGCGGCGCGTGCCATCGGGTGTCAACCTGTCGTCATCCCACATTGGTTCGCTGGGCGGCCTTATCGCCCTGCGCCGGGGCGAGGCCCACCTGGCCGGTTCTCACCTGCTGGATGAGGCAACGGGGGAGTACAACCTTTCCTACATCGAGCGCTTCCTGCCCGGCGTTCCGGTAATTCTGGTCAACTTGGTGGGCAGGGTGCAGGGCCTCATTGTAAGGCCGGGCAACCCCCGGGAGATCAACTCTCTCCCGGATTTGCTGCGCTCCGACGTTACCTTCGTCAACCGCCAGCGGGGGTCGGGCACGCGAGTGCTGCTGGACTACAAGCTGAAGGAAATGGGCGCATTGCCGGAGCAGGTCCACAGTTACGAGCGGGAGGAGTACAGCCACCTGGCCGTGGCGGCGGCGGTCAACGGCGGGGCCGCCGACGTGGGCCTGGGCATCCTCAGCGCGGCCCGCGCCCTGGACCTGGACTTCGTGCCGCTGCTGAACGAGCAGTACGACCTGGTGATTCCCCGCACCCACTACGAAAGCGACCTGCTGCAACCGCTGCTGGCCCTGCTGGATAACGAGGAGTTCCGGCAGGCGGTGGACGCCCTGGGCGGCTACGACGTAAGCCGGATGGGTAGGGTGCGAGCGGAGATTGGATGAGGATAGGAATATCGGGGCTAACTCGCCAGTTACTTGGCGTCAGACTACCTCACCTGGCGTTCTTGCTGATAATGAGGTAATCCGTTAGCATTTGAATACCGAATCCGATAAGGAACGAATCGTTATGGGAACATTCAGTTGGCCGCTGCGCATTGCCAGCATGGACGGCCAAAATGCCCGGGACTTGACAGCGACAGTAGATACCGGCGCCGCATATACTACTCTGCCGGAAAATCTATTGCGCGAATTGGGCGTAGAACCCACGGGCAAACGCAGGTTTCTGCTGGCCGATGGTCGCCGCACGGAAATGGACTATGGGCAGGCATGGGCGACCATCGGCGATGAAAGCATAGTAACCATTGTTGTCTTCGGCAGAGATGACGGCCCCGCCCTGTTGGGAGCTTATACCTTGGAAGGTCTCAGCTTGGCGGTAGATCCCGTGGAACAAAAGCTGATTCCCACCCAGTTGATAATGTACCTAGCAGCTCTCTACGGAGCTGGAAAATAACTATCGGGTTGGCTGTCGGGAAGCCGGGTCGGAAAAACACTGGCAGGTGCATTATGCCGAAAGAACTGACCATTACGTTGGACCAGGATGTTTACGAAAGGTTGTGCCGCGTTGTCGGGGATGAAGACGAAACGAGGTGCGCCGAGTTCGTTTTGGAGTTAGTGCGGGGCCGGGTCTGCTCTCCCTACACCAATGCCGAAGCCAAGAATCCCCATGGAGAATCACAGGAAGCGGCCGAGAAACGGGCGCGGGCATACCTGAAATCGCTCTACCAGTCCGGGCAGTTGGACCTGGCCCGGCAGCTGGGTGATCCGCCGCAATGGGTAGAACTGGCCTACCAGGCCATGCTGGCCGGCGATTCCTGGGAGGGCAGCGCGGTGGAGATACTGAAGTTGGGCGGAAGCGAGCAAGCGGAGCATGAGAAGCGGGAGGCCCGAGCGCTTACACTGCTGGAAGCGGTCTATTATGCCAAGTCACGGGATGTGGCAAGACACGGTGATCCCATCGCTTGGGCAGAGGGCCTGGCTGCCGATTTGGGGGTTGACGAGAATGATGCGTGGTGAAGTCTGGTGGGCAGACTTTGACCCGTCAGTGGGCGGAGAAATCAGGGGTAGAAGGCCTGCAATTATCGTCAGCACCAATTTTACCATTGACAGTTTGAATCGGGTACAAGTGATTCCTACAACCAGCAATTTGAGGCGGCTGGAAAGCAGCGAAACCTTCGTTACCATCAATGGTCAGATTTCCAAGGCTATGGCCGATCAACTTACCATGCTGAGCAAACGACGGTTTGCCGGACGGATTGGCGTAATCTCGCCCGGGGATATGCGCAAAATCGAAGCGGTCCTTTGCTACCAATTGGACCTGCCTAATCCCCATTCCGAACTATCCACATTGTGCTAGACTCTGGAAGACTTCATCGCCATTTCCACTTCAGCCAACCCCCACAGGAGGTATCCATGCAGAGCAGCGAAATCCGCTTGACCGAACTTTCCCACTGCGCCGGTTGAGCGGCCAAGATCAGCCTGGAGGACCTGGTACAGGTCCTGAGCCAATTCCCGCAACTCTCCCATCCCGACCTGCTGGTGGGCACCGAGACGGGCGATGACGCGGCAGTTTACCGCATCAATGACGACACCGCCCTGATTATGACGGTGGACTTCTTCCCGCCTATTACCGATGATCCCTATGAGTTCGGGGCCATCGCCGCCGCCAACGCCCTTAGCGACGTTTACGCCATGGGCGGCAGGCCCCTGGTGGCCCTTAATATCTGCGGCTTTCCCTCGGCCCTGGACAAGGCCATCCTGGGCGATATCCTGCGGGGCGGCTACGCCAAGACTGCCGAGGCCGACTGCCTCATCGTGGGCGGGCACACGGTGGACGATCCGGAACCCAAGTACGGCCTTTCAGTGGTGGGCATCGTGGAGCCGGGCAAGCAGATCACCAACGCCGGGGCCAAAGCTGGCGACTCGCTGATTCTCAGCAAGCCCCTGGGCACCGGCATCATCACCACCGCCTGCAAGCAGGGACGGGTTGACCCGGACGTGCTCCAGGGCGCGGTGGACACCATGGCCACCCTGAACCGGGGGGCCTCCGAGGCGATGACCAGCGTGGGCGTCCATTCCTGCACCGACATCACCGGCTTTGGCCTGATGGGGCACCTCAAGTCCATGGTCAAGGGCAGCGGCGTCTGCGCCGAGATCAACCTGAACAGCGTGCCAACCCTGCCGGGGACGTGGGAACTGCTGGAACAGGGCATAGCCCCGGGCGGCACCGGCCGGAACCGGGACAGCGTGGCCGATACGGTGCGCTGGCACCCTGACCTGACCGATAACGATCAACTGCTGCTGTGCGACGCCCAGACCTCCGGCGGCCTGCTGATGGCCGTTTCCGGGGATAAGGAAGAGAAACTGCTGGCGGAATTGACGGCCCATGGCACCCCCTGCGCCGCCGTGGTGGGCCGCATCACCGATGGTCCGGCGGGTACGATAGTGGCCAACCCATAGAGCGTCACGGTCCCGCAGTCATGGCAAAGGCTGCGGGGCTGTTTCCCACCCACACTCCCATGGGCATCCCCTCCGGTGACTGGTATCCCGAGCGGTTCTGCGGGGAATCCGACTGAAATCGCCGAGAGATCTGCACTGGCGCCGTGGGGGCTAATGGCCTCCCTCTTGACAATCCGGTTGCCTTTTGCGACATTCCTGGTGACACTGGTACGAAGTGTCAACGGCCGCGTTTCTATGGTGATGACGAGTTCTGCAGGCCATCCTCGTCGGTCCAAACTCCAGAGTAGTCCCATTCAGGAAGTCAGAAAAGCGCCGCTCAAGCCTCCGAAGGGCGTTTTGGGACAGGGAGAAAGGGGTACTCATGAACGGATTTTCCGCCAACAAGCTGGCCGGTCTGTCACTAATCCTCGGCCCCTGTCTGATGATTGGGGCAATCATATTGACCCCCGGTGGGATAGTGGTTGCCTCGGCCCGGGCAGGTGAGGTTATCGCCGTCGTCCGCGCCATGGAACAGTATCCTACCCTGGCACACTTGAGCGCGAACCTGGGAGTCGTCGGGGTGGTACTGGGCGTCTGGGGCTTTTGGTACATTTTGCGGTCTCAGGACAACCGCACTATCGCCGGAGTGCTGATCCAGTGGGGTTCGCTGATCCTCATTCTTGCTCTGGCTGGCCTGGCTATTGGCAGGGGCATGACCAACCTGGTGGTCCACATCCTGACCGCGCCAGCCGTAACCGAGATTCCGCAGCAACAGCTTTACGCCGCCGTAGGGACCATAGAGGCGGTTAGAGGCGGCTTTCGGATCACAGCAGCCCTGGTGCTTTTTGTCGGTTCCATGGCTTTGGCGTTGGGGCTGGTGTCCAGGTTTGGCGCACTTCAGAAGGTCCTGGCAATAGGGGCTATAATCCTGTCAGTTGTAGCCATCGTATCTTTCTTTGCCGCCCAGCATGGGGGAGTCCCGCAGTCTTCTACCGTATCGTCGGTGTCGCCGGCATTCCCATCATGTTGTGGTATCTGATTCTCGGCATCGGTGTTTACCGGGACGCGCCGGAACTCAGATCCCCTGCGGATGAGGACTAGGCGGCCAGCCCCACGCGGAGTCCAACAGGAATGAAGGTTGCTGTTCACATCTGAGGGGATTCCCAGGGCTATCGCATTTGGAATTTCCGGCCAGCGCAACTCTTACCCCTGAAGCTGGAACAGCACTGCCCCAAATTCGAGGTTCCCGCCGGCGCGGGAACGACGGGGTATCCCCGAATCTGAAGTGCGATAGCCCTAAGGGGATTCCCGTTTGACACCCAAAGGAACGGAGACTTAATATGAGCTTCGGCCCACTGGGCGTAACCCAATCCCTCAACAGGTGGTTTAGCAGATTGGAACCGCAATTTGGCCTCAAGCGTCCCGACCAGGTAAAGGAAGCCCCCGACCAGGGGGAGCGCGTGCCCCCCGGACAGTTCCTGAGCAAGCGCTTTCCCGTGTTGACCTACGGGTCGAGGCCGGAGGTGGATATCAGCCTGTGGACCTTCAGGGTGTTTGGCGTAGTGGATAAGGAAGTTACCCTGACCTGGAAGCAGTTCACGGAGCTGGACTGGGTCGCGTTGACCGCCGACTTCCATTGTGTGACCCAATGGAGCGCCCTGGACCAGTCCTGGGAAGGCGTACGCGCCGCCACGGCGCTGGAGTTGGCCGGAGTAAGACCCCAGGCGAAGTACGTCATGGCCCACTGCTTCGGAGGGTATTCCACCAACCTGCCCCTGGACATGGTGCTGGAAGAGGGGTTCCTGGCCCACCGGCACAACGGCGCCGAGCTGGGCAAGGACCACGGCTGGCCCCTGCGCCTGATCGTCCCCAGCCGCTATGCGTGGAAGAGCGCCAAGTGGGTGAACGGGCTGGAGCTTATGACCGAGGATTCGCCCGGATTC
>JAJEDS010000170.1 GCA_022821365.1 Dehalococcoidia bacterium
CGATGGAAAGGTGGTGTTCCAGCACGGTGTTGAGTACCTGAATTCTTGCCTGTTCTCGCTGTTTCAATGTCACTTCCTTCATAAGGGTGACATTTTCGCTGACCAGTTAGCTGGTGACTTAATCGTAGAACATCAACATGAGGGACACTTTCTTTATACCGGCAGCAACTATACCGGCAGCAACTTTTCGTCCCGTTCCGGGGGAAGCTCGGTATCGAAAGCATTGATACAGAAGGCCAGCGCGGCATAGTTCCCCATCACCAGGGTCAACTCAATGATTCCCTGCTTGCCAAACTGTTCGTAGGCCGCCTGCCAGGCGCCCCGGCTGACGTGGTGGGTACGATAGAATTCCTGTCCGTAGTTGACCACCGCTTCTTCATCCGGCGCCAGGTCGATCAGTTCTTCGCCTTCCCGCAGGGCATCCACCAGTTCGTCGGGCACCCCGGCGGCCCGGGCGGAAGCCGCGTGAGCGTTCCAGATATGCTGGCAGTCAAACTCGCGGGCGGTTACGAGCATAGCCAGTTCCAGAATCTTGTCGGGCAGGCTGGAATCCCGGCGGAGGTAGTTGTTCAGGGAAGTCAGCCGTTGGGCGGCTTCGGGCACGTGAATGTAGACGGAGCCGGGGCCACGGTTGGGGACCGGCCCATCACCCACCAGGGTGTCAAAGAGGTCGCGCTGGTTTTCAGGCACATTGTCGCGGGAAGCCAAGGGCAGTCTGGGCATTTTCTTTCCTCCAAGTGCTTTGAATAGTGTCAGACGGAACTATCCGTACAGTTGCATTCTAGCGAACCTGCTGCTGGCGGGTCTTGCCGGTTTTCTCCTCAAACAGTTTCCAGGTGAGGTCGTTGAAGGGATAGTACTTGCCAGGCGAGCAGCGTTCAACCTCAAGCTGGGCCTTGATCACACCCTCCACTTCCTCTCGCTCGTGGGCGATGGCGATTACCTGGTCGACAGCAGCGTGGGGAACGACCACCGCCCCGTCGTCGTCGCCGACTACGGCGTCCCCGGGCCGCACCAGAACACCGCCGCATTGAATGGCGTCGTTGACCTGCCAGGGCCAGAATTCCGCGGGACCCTGCTTGGCGGTGGTGGAAGCGGAATAGACTGGAAAACCGTATTCGATAAGTGAATTGCTGTCCCGAACCGCGCCGTCGGTAACGAGGCCGCCCACACCGCGCTGGTGCAGGCGCATGAACTTGATATCGCCTCCAATGGAGCTATAGGTCCAGCGCATGGCGTCAATCACCAGCACTTCGCCGGGGCCGCATAATTCGTAGGCCACATACTCGGCGGACTGATCGCCCTTGGGCTTGTCCTGTGCCAGGTCGGGCCGGTGGGGGACAAAGCGCAGGGTTACGGCCCGGCCGGACATACTCTGCCTACGCTGCAAGGGGCGCGCTCCTTCGATATAGCTCATGGGCCAGCCCATTACCCACAGGCCGTCAATAAGGGTCTGGGTAGGTATGTTGCGCAAGACCTCCAGGGTTTCGTCGGGGATGGGTTCGCGAGTTGTCATGGAGCACCTCTGATTCGATTGCCGGGGCCCGCGGTGAGGCCAACCCCGCGCCATTATAGCAGGCAAAGTGAAGGGGACGACCGGCCGGTCGTCCCCAAGTATTCCAGATAAGAGCTATGGTCAGTTGCTTATTCCTCCGGCCAGCCCTCCGCGGTTTCGCCGGCGGTCAAAGCTGCCTGAACTGCGGACATGGCGTCGGCAGTAACCCACTCGCCCCAGATGTCTGGGAAGCTGTTCAGCCACCAAAGGGCAGTGGCCTGGGCATCGGCATCGGGGTTGTCACCCTGCCAGCGGACCACCTCTTTGTAGATGTCGATATTAAAGTCCCAATTGCGCAGCATTTCCACTACGTCCGGGGCATTGCCTGGCAGGTCGGGATTAACCGCTATCAGAATGGTAGCGTCTTCGTAGGCGCATGCCTTGGTTGTAAACCAGCACTGGTCGCTATAGCCAGGCTCTTCAAGGCGGACCAGGTCCAATACCAGGGCCGGGTCATTGGTGCCCCACTGGTAGCCCAGCCAGGGTTCCTGGCGTTCGTAGGCGCCATACAAGTCAGCGTTCAGGGCAGCGCCGTCACCAGGATTGATGATCTGCACGTGGTCGTCCAGCCCATAACCGGAAACCTGCTTCGCATTTACCTCTTCACAGGCCCAGCCAATAATGCAGGAAACCAGCCTGGCCTTATCGCCGGTCTCCGCCGTCTTGAACAGGTACTTGTACTGCTGGTCCTTCAGGTCTTCCACGCTGTCCAGGTCGGGATACTGCTCCTGCAGATAGGCGGGTATGACAAAGGCGGACTGCCAGTCACTACCCAGGCTCTTGCCGACAGAGAGGACGGCGCCCTCGGCACGGGCCTCTTCCCAGGCCTCGTCCTGGTTGGGAAGCCAGATTTCCATAGTTACGTGAGTATCGCCCCGCTTCAAGCCCTGGAAAAGGGGCAGGGTAGCGCCAAACTTCACGTCCGTCGGATAGCCGTACCCGTGTTCCACGATGTACTGGGCAATACGGTTCTGGAGCAAGGCGCTGGACCAGTTTAGGTCACCGAAGATGATTGTCTCTTTCGGCCCTTCGGGAGCCATGACTTCGACCTCCACCACCCTCTCTTCGACAACAACACGCTCGACTTCAACGGGGACTTCCCGTTCCACGATCCGCTCGATCTCGACTTCGACCGGGACCTCCCGTTCGACTACCCGCTCAACTTCGACGGGGACTTCCCTCTCGACCTCGACGACCCGCTCAACTTCCACCTCAACCGGGACTTCCCTTTCGACCTCGACGATCCTTTCGACCTCGACGATCTGCGGTTCAGCCTGGCAGGCCACCAAGGCAAAGATGGCGAACATGGCCGCCATTAGAATGAATAACCGGTACTTGGTAAACAAAGCTCTAACCTCCTAAATTAAAGTCTGAATATTGCGCGCATTTGCCGTCGCCGAAAATGCCCGCAAATGGTATCAACGACTCTCGTCACTGTCAAACATTAGTGAAGACGTGTGAACGAGCAGCCGAGTCTTCCACCTATCCCATTCCCATGGACTGTTGCCGGTTCCGCGCTGCCGATTGCGTGAGGCGGTCGATAACAATAGCCAGGAAAACTATGGCAAGGCCTGCGATGGCGCCAAACCCTGCGTCGTTCTTCTGGAGGGCACGAAGGACCGGCTCACCCAGCCCGCCGGCAGCCACCAGGCTGGCGATAGTAACCATGGCCAGGGCCATCATTGTTGTCTGGTTGATGCCAGCCATTATGGTGGGCAAAGCCATGGGGATTTGCACCTTGGTGAGGACCTGTGTCGGGGAAGCGCCAAATGACCTGGCAGCTTCGACGGCTTCGCCGGACACCTGCCGGATACCCAGGTTAGTCAGCCGGATAACGGGAGGAGCGGCATAAATCAGGGTGGCGAATATGCCGGCCGGCTTGCCCAGGCCGAAAAACAGAATGCCAGGAAGCAGGTAAACAAAGCTGGGCATCGTCTGCATACCGTCAAGAATAGGGCGCATCAGGTTGTCCGCCATCCGGCTGCGAGCGCCCAGAACGCCGAGAGGCAACCCGATGGCCATGCAGATGGCCACGGCAACCACAATCAGCGCTATGGTTTCAATGGCGGGAGACCAAAGGTCCATGAAACCGATATAGAGCAGGGCGGCACAGGTGAATATGGCCAGGCTCCATCGACCCATGGCAAAAGCCAGCAAAGTAAGAGCAATTACCATAGCTGGCCACGGCACCCAAAACAGCCCCTTTTCAATGTAAATCAGGGCATAATCCACTATGGTAGTGATTCCCCCGAAGAGCCAGGCGGCCTCCCTGGTCACCCACTTTACTCCCTCATTAATGTTGTCGGTAGTGGCCTCCCGCAGGGTCCGCTCGTTGACTATGGAACCGCCGCCCACAGTTTCCAATGTAGAGCTGGAAACCGTGGTGGGAAAATCCATGCCCGGTTCCCAAATTGCCAGACAGACAACCAGAACCAACACCACCACTGAGACGCCCGCCACCGGCTTAACCCAGGAAGGTAAGGCAGCCAATACCGCAAGGGGAGATGAGCCAGCGCCATTCTCTTCCTGGCGGGCCCCGGTAACGGCTTGAGCAGGCATGTCGCCAGCGCCAGAATCGCCTCCGGTCATTGAAGCCATATTGCCTCCAGAGTGGTCATGTTCGTCCGGGAAATGGATCACAAATGTCGGACCGAAAATTCAGTCAGGATTCACTGTCCAGGATTAAGGCGTCAAACCAGTCAAATCCGGCTGGCTCTCAGTCCTCTAATTTTCCACAGCGTTGGCCGCGTTCATGGCTGCGTTGGCCTCGTAGTCCTGGTCCACGGTAGACGTTTCCGCCAGGGCTTCGGCCAGGGCGCTGCGATGCACTTCACCCACCAGGGTGTTTTCGGTACTCACCACGGGAATAGGATAGTCGCTGGACATGGCGATCGGGATCAGAGCGTCGAAAGTAGTGGTGGGAGAAACGGGCAGGTAGTCGCAGTCAACGTAGTCCCACGCCTCGTCAAAGCGCTTCACGCCCGATCGCAACGCCCTTTCCGCACTGGAGATGGTTAACAGGCCCACGTATTTCGCGTGGCTGTCCACCACCCAAGCCACGTCTCCGTCGCTTTCGCCTATGGTATGCAGCGCAGCCCGAGGGCCCTGACGGCCCATTACCGTGGCCTTGGGAGCCACCATCACCTTGGTCGCCGTCAATACGCTCTCCAGGCGCACGTCCTGGGTAAAATCACCCACGTATTCGTCCTCGGGCCTTAGCACAATGTCTTCAGGGGAACCAATCTGGGCTACCTCTCCGTCGTGCATGATGGCGATGTGGTCTCCCAGCTTCAGAGCCTCGTTGAGGTCGTGGGTAATAAATACGATCGTTTTCTGCAGTTCGGTTTGCAGGTTCAGCAGCTCATCCTGCATCTGGCGGCGGATCAGCGGATCAAGGCCGCTGAAGGGCTCATCCATGAGAAGGATGTCCGTATCCACCACCAGCGCCCGGGCCAAACCTACCCGCTGCTGCATGCCGCCGGACAGTTGACGAGGGTAGGAGTCCTCCCACCCGGCAAGGCCGACAAGCGCCAGAACCTTACGGGTGCGCTCGTAGCGCTCCTCCTTCGCCACGCCCTGGACTTCCAGGCCCCAGGCCGCGTTGTCCAGCACGTTGCGGTGGGGGAGGAGACCATAATGCTGGAAGACCATGGCAATCTTGGCGCGGCGGAAGGCTTCCAGTTCCTTGTCATTCATCCTGGTGATGTCCTCACCATCAATAATGACCTCTCCGGTGGTGGGGTCGATCAAGCGGAGAAGGCAGCGGACCAGCGTAGACTTACCACTGCCCGAGAGACCCATAACGACAAAGGTCTCCCCTTTGCGGACTTCAAAATTCACGTCCTGCAACCCTACTACGTTGCCAAACTCACTTTGGAAGAAGGACTTGTCCTTGTCGGCGTATTCTGGCAACAGCACCCTTTCCGGGTTCCTGCCAAAAACCTTCCAGAGGGACTTGACTGAAATGTAAGGAGTTGAGCCGTTGTATTCGGTCTCCGCAACCACGGCGGAGGTCTCTTCAGGTGGGGAATCCCCGGAACTCGGCTGGGAGGTTTCCCGGTCTTGCATCAATCGATCCTCCTGTCTGGCAAATGGCAGCGTTAGGCAAAAGCTATGGATTGTATGCGTACTTGGATGCGAGAGAACGGCCATACAGGCTGGCAAACAGGGGGCGCCGGTGGAAGGGACTCAAATGAAAATTCGGACCGAAGGAAATGGGGGATTTACATAACCTAGGCAGAAAATGTCTAAAGTCTCTTGTGCAGTTCCCAGGTGGCCAGGAACAGTGTAGAAAGTTGGCTTGCGAATAGCAGCTGTGGGCTGGCATGCTGTTATTACCCCTTGGCTGTCGCTATGGATACCCTACGTTTCATCCCCTGATTTGTCAACCCTCGGACGAGGTTGGCAACAGTTCGGAATCAGGGGGAACAGGCAGGCCTCGGGAGCCGTCTTTCCGACGAAAACCGGAATCCAGGGAGGTTAGTCAACCTGCGACACTATAAGGGAATATACTTGTGGATACCGGCTCCAGCCAGTATGACGGTTTCAGAGGCGGAATATGCCTTTAAGGTAAGAGGCTGCGCGTTACGAAACTCCTTACTGGTCGAGGAAAATTGTGCTATTCTAAATCCCGATTTTAAGTGGCTGTCTCCCGGGATGCCAATGCAAGGGCAGGGGCGGCCCCGCAAGGTAAGTAAATCACTTGAGTGAACGGATATTCATAGGGGTTGCGTGGCCCTACGCGAACGGGCCGCTGCACCTGGGCCACGTGGCGGGCTGTTACCTCGCCGCGGACGTGTTTGCCCGCTATCACCGGATGCGCGGCAACGAGGTCCTGATGGTGTCCGGCAGCGACACCCACGGCACCCCCATCACCATACGGGCAGACCAGGAAGGCATCACGCCCGCCGAGGTGGTGGAGCGGTACCACGCCGAGTTCCTGGAATCCTGGAGGCGGCTGGGCATCGGCTTCGATCTTTTCACTCATACCAATACCGAAAATCACCAGCAGGTCGTCCACGACATCTTCCTTTCTTTGATGGAAAAGGGTTACATCTACACCGACAATATGCTCCTCGCGTATTGCCCCGGGTGCGACCGGTTCCTGCCAGACCGGTACGTTGAGGGTGTGTGCCCATACTGCGCTTACAATCGAGCCCGGGGGGACCAGTGCGACCAGTACGGCCGTACCCTGGACCCCCAGGAACTGCACGAGGCGTTTTGCATTCTCTGTGGCGGTCCCCCGGAATTCCGCGAGTCGGAGCACTTCTTCCTGAAACTTTCGGCCTTTGAACAGCCCCTGCTGGAGTGGATTCGCGAACAGCACCACGTGAGGCCCAACGTGTCTTACCAGACCAGGAGTTTTCTTGAGGGGGGCCTGAAGGACCGGGCCATAACCCGCGACCTGTCGTGGGGTGTCCCCATCCCCCTGGAGGGTTACGAAGGCAAGCGGATCTACGTGTGGTTCGAGGCGGTAATTGGGTACCTGTCTGCAGCAGTGGAATGGGCTGCCAACTCCGGGCAGGAAAGCCGCTGGGAGGACTTCTGGAAGGATCCGGACACCCTCAGTTACTACTTTATCGGCAAAGACAACATTC
>JAJEDS010000166.1 GCA_022821365.1 Dehalococcoidia bacterium
GCTGGAGAACTACCGGCGCTACTTCCAAAGCGGCTACGCCCGCTGGGACCACGGCAGGGAGCTGCCCCTGGTTCTGTTCGTCTTCGAGACCCCCGACCACGAGGACGCCTTCATGGACGCCGCCAGCTACGTGGACCACGCCCCCTTCGCCAGCTCCAACCTGGAGACCATCGCCCAACACGGCATCCTGGCTGACACGTGGCTGCCGCCCGCCCCGGAACCCTGGGAAAGGCTGGAATTGCAGCGACTGGTCAGAGTGCAACTTTTCCGGTAAAGCGGCTCCCGGGGTTTCCTGTAGGGAGGCCACAAACAAACGTGAATTACAGGGGTTTTTCCCTGTCTTAACCCTGTCTGACCCCAAAAGTCCTCCGGCTTGCATTTTGTTGCAGAAATCGGGGCTTTCGGGGCGGAGATACCAATTCCGCCCACAACGGCGGAAGAGCCGCTAACCCGTATGACACATTAGGAATGACCCGTAAATGAGACGTAATGACACAACGTGATATGACAACATGCGACTGCTGACCAAGACCGAGGCTTGCCGAGAGCTGAGGCTGTCCCTGTCCACGCTGAACCGGCGCATCGCCGCCGGGGAGGTGCCGGTAAAGAGGGAACCGCGAGGCCGGCGGCACCGGGTGTACGTGATGCTGGACGACGACCCGCCGAACACCGTAGAAACCCCACCTCCAGAGCTGGCGGCGGCCCAAGAACGGGTGCGCGGCTTGGCGGAGCATGTAGCCTCTCTCCAAGAGCAGCTTGACCTGGAGCGGGAACGCAACGCCGAGCTCGCAAACGAGTTAAAGGCGGCGCAGAGGCGACATGACCCCTGGTGGCGATTCTGGCAGCGGGAGGATGTATGATGCCCCCCTTTTTCTTAATATCGGTGCCGGTCTCCGGTCATAGACCGGATCATCGGCTATACACAGGGGGTTGCAGAATTATAACTAACTAACTATACTGATAACGACAGACGATTGCTTTACACCCGATGGGGCAACGGAGGAGCGACATGGCGATGGACCGGGACCAGACATACCGGCAAATGGCAAACCGGGGCAAGTACCAGAGACTTTACACCTACCTGTGTGGCCTTGCCGCCGATGAGTGGAGCACCAACTTTGACGAGATAGAGGCTGTCATCGGCTTCGGGTTGCCCCCCTCCGCCCGGCTGCACCGGCCTTGGTGGTCCAATCAGGCTGGTGGCAACGGCCACAGCCAAGCCCTAGCCTGGAGCGCCGCCGGGTGGGAGACGGCGGAGGTGGACATGGACAACGAGACGCTACTGCTCCGGCGCAAGCCCACAGAGGCCGTGAGCAGGCCCAGCCTAGACGAAGTGTGGCCGGTGCGTTCCGCCGGGACCTGGCCCCAAGGTCTCAGTCTCCGGCGCGAGGATCTCTACGAGGATAGGGCCTAACCCCGATGTTTGTAGACACCAACGTGCTGGTGAAGGCCCGCATCCTGGAAGCCCCGGACCACGACATCGCCCGGGCCAGCCTGCAACGCGCCTTCGAGTTGCCGGAACCGCTGCGCATCAGCCGCCAGGTTTTGCGCGAGTACCTAGCGGTGGTGACCCGCCCGCAAACCTGGGCGGTGCCTCTTGGCCGGCAGGAAGCCGTGAACGACGTGGAGCGGTTGACCACCATTTTCGAGGTGTTGGAGGATGGCCCCGTGGTAACCGACCTATTGTTATCGCTGTGCCGGGAAATTCCCGTAGGGGGGCGGCAGATTCACGACGCCAACATCGCCGCCACCATGCTGGCCCACGGGGAGCGCAGGCTGCTGACGTTCAACCCAGCGGACTTTCGCCGGTACGGAGACCGAATCGAGTTGGTGGATGACTGAATCTCTGTTGGGAGATAAGACTTATGAACCACGAGATGAGCAGGAATAGGGTCTTCCCTCTTCGGTTGGAGAAGACCTACTACGATAAGGGATTTTTTCAACATCACACGTGATTTAGACCACTTGGTAAGGGCCGACGATGGCCCCGTTACTCTGCAACTCCGCGGTGACAGAGGGTCCATAAAGGGCCATGTGAACCGGAGAGCGAACAAGAACGGCACGGCCCGTGTCATAGGAGGCACAGCCCTTCTCAACTGGTTCCGGCAGAACTATGCAATGGGAGATACGGTGTCGGTCAGATTTGATACACCCAGCTTGTTTATTGTCGGATAGCAAAAATGTTCCTCAACCAACCGGCCACAGCGCCCTGAACCAGAATAGTGAACAGGAGGACACCGCGATGAATCAAATGCAAACCCTGACTCCTGCGGCCCTCTACGCCCGGGTCTCCAGCGACCGCCAGGACGTGGACCTTTCAGTGTCCGCCCAACTCCGGGCCTTGCGGGACTACGCCGAAAGGAATGGCTACATTGTGGCCCGGGAATATGTGGACGAAGCGGAGAGTGGCCGCGTCGCCGACCGCCCTGAGTTCCGCAAGATGCTGGACGAAGCCGGCAGACCAAACGCGCCTTTCAACGAAATCCTTGTCTGGAAGTTTTCGAGGTTCACCCGCAAAAGGGAACACGCCGTGGCCTTCAAGTCCATGCTCCGCAGGCGGGGAATCCGCGTCGTATCCATCACCGAGCACGCTGATGACTCCCCCACCGGCAAGCTGATGGAGGCCATCATCGAGAGCGTGGACGAGTTCTATAGCGAGAATTTGGCCCAGGAAGTTATGCGGGGGACGCGAGAGGCTGCCTCTCGCGGGTTTTGGGTGACCCCGCACGCTCCCAACGGTTACAATATTGTACACCTAGCCGATGGCCCCAAGAAGCGGCCCAAACTCGCCCTTGACCCACCCGCAGACGCGATAGTTCGCCGGATGTACCTATTGGCCGGTCAAGGCAAGAGCACTCTGGACATTGCGAAGATGTTCAATCAGGAGGGGATCGCCAGCCCGAAGGGAAAGAAGTGGCTTAAGACCACCATCTACAGGACTCTGACCAACGAGGTGTATACCGGCACTCTTTTGTGGGGAGTGACCGCGAAGGACAAACTCCCACCCATCCGGGTCGAGAATGCTTTTCCGGCCATAGTTTCCAAGGAAGAATACGACCGGGTTGCCAGGGTGATGCGGGCAAATGCCCCGGACAAACAGCACCCGCAGAGAACCGCCAGCCCGTACCTTCTCAGTGGACTGGCGAAGTGTGCCGAGTGCGGCAAGGCGCTGATCGGCCAGGAGGCCAAGAGCGGGCAGTACGCCTATTACGTTTGCCATTCGCTGCTGAAGCGTGGAAAAGGAACGTGTGATACTCCCAGGCTCAGTGCGAGGCGGTTCGAGCGTACCATCATTGACCAGATCAGGGTAAACGTCCTTACCCAGAGCAACATGAAGACCTTGGTGGAACTCGTCAATGAAGAGTTGGACGAGGTGTTTCAGGAACAGAAGGAACGGCTTGAGGCGATGGAGGAAGAGCTGCTTGAGGTCCGGCGGCGCATGGACCGACTCTGGTACGCCGTCGAGACCACCGACCTGGAAATCAACGACATCATCCCCCGCTTACGGGAACACCAAGAACGTCAGGAAAAATTGGAGGTGGCCGCAGAGGAAGCCAAGGCAGCCCTTTCAAACCGTCCGGCGCGTTTGGAGGATGCAAAGATTGCGGCCTATGCCCGGGAGATGAGCGATTTTCTTATGGAGAGCGAGCTTACGGAAACCAAATCCTTCATCCGGTCTTTTGTTAAGGAGATAGCTGTCGCCCCAGGTCAAGCGACCGTCCGATACGCGATGCCAATGCCAGAGGACAGCCCAATTGGAAGAAGAGAAACCGAGATAGTCAGAATCGGGGAGCCAGTTCTGGCTACAGTACATGATGGCTGGGGATGGAGGGTTCGAACCTCCGCTTCCTGATCCAGAGTCAGGCGTCCTACCACTGGACTAATCCCCAGCGAGAAAGGCGGCGGCCACCCGCTGATTTGTTCCAGCCTGAGGGGCTGGTCATTCGGGTTGCCTTGAGGGTATATTCCATACTATTAAGCGGCAAGCTGACTGTCAAGTAAGACAAGCTTCCTGCGGAATCGCGTCCCCTGCGCAGGCTGCATTCAATTGCATAACGGGGGCAAGTAACGTAGCTATTGGAGTAAGAAAGGGAGGGCATATCTATGGCTCAATTTGAGGAATACAAGGACCGTTTCCAGTATGCCAGGCTGGAGCGGGAGGACGGCATCCTGCAGCTGACCCTGCACAGCGACGGTGGCACCCTCCAGTGGGGCGCCGGTCCCCACACGGAACTGGTGGAGGTGTTCCACGCCGTGGGCACAGACCCCGAAACCAAGGTGGTCATTATGACCGGCGTGGGAGACGGGTTCACCGGTCCGGCCGGTTCCAGCGACACCGTGCCGCGGCGCACTCCCGCCCAGTGGGACCCCACTTATTGGGAGGGCAAGCACCTGCTGGGGAACCTGCTGAATATCGAGGTGCCGGTAATTGCCGCGGTCAACGGGCCGGCCCTGCGTCACTCGGAACTGCCCCTGCTTAGCGACATTGTCCTGGCCGCGCCCCACACCACCTTCCAGGACTCGGGCCACTTCATGAGCGGCCTGACCCCCGGCGACGGCATGCACATCATTTAACCTCTGCTGCTGGGCATCAACCGGGGCCGCTACTTCCTGCTGACGGGTCAGAAGCTGGACGCCG
>JAJEDS010000178.1 GCA_022821365.1 Dehalococcoidia bacterium
TGACCTTCCCCCGTCAAGGAGGAAGTGACTATTGAAAACTCCCTTACCGGCGACGCCGGCGACGCCGCATCGACCGGCGGGACCTAGGAGCGGCAACTTCGTCAGGAGTTCCCGGCGCCCGTGAGTCCGTTGGGGGATTCAGTATCCGCCGGCGGTTGATAATCCAGTGGGTCTGGGTTATGACGGTGAACAGCAGGCCGGGGGCGGCAATGGCCACGGTGCTGAGGGCCACGGTGCCGCCCACCTGCAGTCGGACGAAGGCCAGGTAACCGCCGATGATCAGCCAAGCCCAGGCCAGGGCGCCCACAATCAGCCCGTTGTGCCACGGGGAGCGGATTATCAGCACCGGCCACAGGGGCCAGAAGACGATCATGGGGTGAAGGAACCAGTACTGGTAGTACCAGGGCCTTAGTTCATCGGGAGGGACCGGGGACGGTCCCTCCTCTCTTTCGGGCTGGTCCGGCGGGGATTCCCGGTTTTCCTGGCTCATTGGGGGATGCGAGGGCGTGGTCCGGTCAGTTGCGGGCCAGCAGCAGGTGGAACTCCAGGGGTTCCAGGTCTCGCCGCTCCCGGATGGCAGCCACGGCGTACTCCACGCCCATGCGGGCAAAACCCGAGTATCGGTAGATATTGGCCCCCAGGTTCACCCGGGGCACGTCCTGGTCAAGGTCGTCGTGGAGCCGGTTGACGTCTTCCACGTCCACCCGCAGTTCGATGGCGCCTTCGGTCAGGCGTTCGATCTTCCGGCGGATCCGCCGGATAAATTCGTCGTTGTCCATTTCCGCCATGATCCGCCTCTACTCCAAAATGGTTCCCTAATGACGATTTTCAGGCAGGGCAGACACACAGGTCTGCCCCTACCAGGCAGGGCAGACACGTAGGTCTGCCCCTACTCGGCCAGGGGGACGGCCAGGGATACCCGGAATTCGTCGCCGATGCTGCGGGCGATGTGGCCGTGGCCGGTAACGTCCTCGGCAATCAGCACGTCGCCGGGGTTCAGGCGGCGGACGGTGCCGTCGGCGGTCTCGAACTCGGCGATGCCGGCCAGGTTCATCACGTACTGGCGGCGGGGCGCGGTGTGGTAGTCGGAGAAGTTGGGCGAGGGACGGGCGTTGAGGGTAATGTCGCCAGGCCCTACCCGGTTGACGATTTCGGCAAACTGCTCGACGGTCAGGTCCTCGAAGTGGGACTCGCCGTCGTCGCCGGCGTAAACCCGTACTATCTGCATGGGAAAAGCCTCCGGTCATTGCTTGAATGGGGGTTGCCGCCGTCTATCCTATCACAAAAGGGGCGGGGGAAAGGGAGGGTGCACGTTCGTACTTTTCAGTATGAGTCAGAAACTGATGTCTAATACCGAGCATCGAACTCCAATGGCTCTTGTACGGCAAGAAAATGGTCACTTAGACTCCAACTCAACAAGATCTAGCTAGAACTGTCCATATCTGAACAACCGCGGCTGAAGACCCTACCAAGATTGTCGCCAGCGCAACTGTGGCAGGAAACCAGTTATTCTGGAACCAGTACCACGGGCCCCACGTACTCAACTCGTCCAAGTAATCCCTTCCCACCGCTGTTATGACGTACGAGCTTTGCCCTGACTTCACCAGGCAACCCTTGCTACACAGGTATATCACTGCCTCGCGTTCCAGGTTTGGAGTTCTCGTATTCAATGTTAGGTTCTTGTAAATTCTCTCGCCGTCGCGTCTGTGTTCAGGCGTAGCGAGAGCTTCCAATACCTTCTTTGCCTCGTTCCTAAGTTCTCTATCCATGTCACTTCCCTACTCCTCCCTTGCCTTGCGCGCTTTTCACAATCCACGCCCTTCTATTGGGCCGCCCATCGCCGTCGTTAACTAGTTCGCTGCGGGTCATAAAGGACGAGGAGTCGGTGGCCAGGAAAAGGACGCCATAGGCCCCCTCATCGGGTTAGCAGTACCTGCCCAGGGGTATGCGGATGAAGGTGGTCCTGTATCGGTCCGGGTGGGCGGCTTGAGTTTATGTCGCCATGGGATAGCCGAAGCTCTTGTAGCTTCCCTTTTCGAGCAGAGGGAAGGAATCCAGAGGCTTCGGCTTCGCTTCGAGTAATTTCTACCCTATTGGTTATTTGACTACTTGCCGTCCTTGATGTGGTCGGCGATTTTTTCGCCGATGGCCAGGGTGGTTACGTTGGTGTTGGCGCGGATGCAGTCGGGCATTATGGATGCGTCCACAATGCGCAGGCCCTCCAGGCCATACACCTTGCCGTACTGGTCCACCACCGCCATGGGGTCGTCGGCGGTACCCATCTTGCAGGTGCAGGAGATGTGCTGGGACGTGGTAACCTCCCGCCGCATCCAAGCGTCCAGCGCTTCGTCCGATGCCAGGTCCTCGTCAGTGGGAGAGACCCGCTCCTGGATTATGTCCCTGAAGGCGTCGTCATTGCCCAGGTCGACGCAGATGCGGACTGACTCGCGCAGGCGCCGGACGTCGAAGTCGTCGGTCAGGTAGTTGTAGTCCAGGACAGGCTGCTCGGTGGGGTCGGCCGAGGCCAGGCGCAGTTCGCCGGCGCCCACCGCAAGGTAGATGCCGGCGGTCATGCGGATACCCAGGGGAACCATGCGGCTGCCACCCAGGTTGACCCGCTCGGTGGCGAAGGACTGCATGGTAATTTTCATATCGTTGCGCAGGTCAGAGTCTTCGGCGGTGTAGCGCAGGGTAAGCTGGGCCCGGGGCTTCAGGCCGTCCAGCTCAAAGCCTTCCCTTGTGCGCCAGGTAACCCAAACGGCGGGATGGTCGCGCAGGTTCTGGCCGACGCCGGGCTTGTTCAGCACCACGGGAATGCCCAGTTCGTTAAGGTGGCCGACCGGACCGACGCCGGACAGCAGCAGAATCTGGGGCGATCCGATGGCCCCGGCGGACAGGATGATCTCGTCGCCCTCCACCACGAAGGTCTCGCCGCCGCTTTCCAGCTCGACCCCGGTGGCCCGGTGGCCGTCGAAGACAATGCGGTGCACCAGGCAGTTGGGGCGGATGGTCAGGTTCAGGCGATGGCGGGCCTGGTCCAGGTACCCCATAGCGGTGCTGATGCGGATGCCGTTGGGGTTGTTCAGTGGCGTAGGCCCCACACCGTACGTATCCGGGTGGTTGTGGTCGGGACAGTCGGGGTAACCCGCGGCGCGGGCAGCGGTGTAGAAAGCCTCCTGGGCCGGCATCCAGTCCTCGCGCTTGAACCGGTGCATAACTATGGGGCCGTCGCCGCCGTGGAAGTCGTCGCCGCCGTAGTCGGTGTCCGTCTCGATGCGGCGGAAGTAGGGCAGCAGATTAGTGTAGGTCCACTCGCTGTTGCCGAAAGAGGCCCAGGTGTCGTAGTCCTCGGGCACGCCGCGCAGGAAGACCTGGCCGTTAATTGCACTGGACCCGCCGGTAACCTTGCCCCGGGGCACCATCATTGGCGGGGCCTCGTCGGTGGCCTTGCCGGTGAACTGCCAGTTGTGGTCGCTGGTCATTACGTCGGCCTCGGTGGCGTAGCCGAACTTCACCTCTTCGGGCAGGTCCTCGAAATTGGGGTAATCGGCCCCGGCTTCCAGCAGCAGCACCGACTTGGAGGGGTCTTCGGTCAGGCGGGTTGCCAGGATGGCGCCGGCAGAACCGGCGCCGATGATCACGTAGTCGTACTTCATCGTCCAGCCTCCAGGAGCGGATTGGGAACAATATTTGCGGGATTGAAGGTAGCGTAATGGGCCTCCGGGGTGGTGTCAATGACGGAATTGGATGAACCAAAGGCTTCCATGCGTCGGATATTCACCCGAGAGAAAGCCGCGACCCACCGAAGCTACCGGCATCGGGATTCTGTGCATTGGTTACCGATGTACCTGCCTGGCTGAGCTGACTCACGATCCTGGTTTCAGTAACCCCCCAGGATTTTTGAGAAGGAACCTCGCGAGAAGTCCCCGCCAGGGCCCAATCCCTATTTTTCGTATTTCTCAAAAAATGAACAAAAGTGATTATTTACAAAATTTGTCAAAAAAAGCGACCAAGTTCCGTTGACACTTTCTTCCGCTTGTTGTTACCGTCAGTCCAGTGATTGTGGTGAGGGGTTTGTGGGAGGATCACATCTCCGTATCACTCTACAAAACCGCCGTTCGGGGCTTCTGCAGAGTCCCGCATCGGTCTCTGAAGGCTCTCTCAGGGCTCCCAAGAGTTAGGGGAGAAGCCGATCAATATTCGGAACGGGGCAGTTGGGTTGGGCGTAGTTAACCAGGTTTGAACCGGCCTACCGTCTTTTCCCATCTTTCAGGCGCAACAGCGCCGGCTTTCTACTCTTTTGCCCCGTTTATCAGGACAGAGAACGAGGCGTCCCAACGGGAGATTATGGTTTCTCTGTCGACACACTGGCAAGGAATTCCCGGTCCGGCGGCATCTCCTTTCTATTCCATAAGTCGGTCCGGGGCCCGGTAGGTCAGCGATGGCAGATCAGGCAGAAGGAGCACCGGTTCCTTTCCACCTTCCCGTGTTGTTGACGGAGGTTTTGGGTCAGTTGGGAGTGCGCCCGGACGGTGTGTTTGTGGATGCTACGGTGGGGGATGGAGGACACGCGTTGTCCCTCCTCCGGGAGTCCTCCCCACGCGGGAGTGTGTGTGGTATCGACCTGGACCCTCGTTCTTTAGTCCGAGCTGAGCAGCGCCTGGCAGATTTTGGAGCGCGATTTACCCCAGTGCCGGGCAGCTATGCCGAGATGGTATCCCTGGTCCATGGGATTTGGGGTGCGGAGGCGAGGGCAGACGGGGTTCTGCTGGACCTGGGGATATCATCCCGGCAAGTGGACGCCACCGGATTCGGTTTCAGCTTCCAGCGGGACGAACCGCTGGATATGCGCTTCAATCCGGAGGCGGACATCCCGACGGCGGCCGACATAGTCAACACCTGGTCGGAAACCCAACTGGCGGCCGTTATCCGGGAGAACGGTGAGGAACCCCGGGCCAGGACCATTGCCGCAGCCATTGTGAGGGGAAGACCTGTCCATACTACCGCCCAACTGGCGAGGGTGGTGACGGAAGTGACGGGGCGGCGGACAGGACGAAACCAAAGGGGCGGCGGCAGAAGGCCCAACAGGACTCATCCCGCCACCCGCACCTTCCAGGCCCTGCGCATAACAGTGAACGATGAGCTGAACACCCTGAGCGCGGGACTGGAAGGGGCGGTGGAACTGCTGGCCCCGGGCGGCCGGGTAGCGGTAATCAGCTACCACAGCCTGGAGGACCGGCTGGTAAAGAACTTTATGGCCAGGGAGGCGGCGCAGTGCATCTGCCCGCCGGGGCTGCCAGTCTGCGTATGCGGACACCGGCCCAGGCTGAGCCTGGTGAACCGGCGGATAATCCGCCCCGGCGCCGAAGAGGTGGCAGCCAACCCCAGAAGCCGAAGCGCCCGGCTCCGGGTGGCACAGCGGCTGGCCGAGTAGGGTGGTACGGAGAACAAGCGCCTGGCCCGCGACCGGAATTCCGGGGGCGGCGACCAGGGTGTCGGTTTAAGACTCTGGTTATCGAAGGACGGTACATCTTGGCGAAAGAAACTTTCTACACTGCAGTGGACATTGGCAGCAGCAAGGTTGTCACCGTCGTGGCCCGGGTGGGAAGCGAAGGGGAACTGAAGGTGCTGGGCACCGGAATCGCGCCGTCCCACGGAATGCAGAAGGGCTGCATCGACAACATTGAAGAGGTAAAAGAGGCAGTACGCGGCTCCATCGAGGAGGCCCAGCGCTACGTGGGCAAGGGCTACAGCCCCAGCGCCTACGTGGTGGTCAGCGGCGGCCATATCCATAGCAGCAACGTCCGGGATGTTATGGAGCATCCCACTGACCTGGGCAGCATTACATCCAGCGAAATGCACCGGTTCATCCAGTCTTCCTTCCCCACCCTGGGCGAGGGACAAGAAATATTACACATTATTCCCATCGGATACGCGGTGGATGGACTGTCCGGCGTGCGAAATCCCATAGGGCTGCACGCCAACCAGGTCGAACTGGAAGCCCACGTTGCCGTTGGCGACGCGACGATCCTCAAGAACACGGTCAACGCCGTGGAGTCTTGCCGGATGCCGGTGAACAGCCTGGTGATGCAGTCCCTGGCCTCCGCGGAGGCCACGGTGACGGGCGACGAGCGCGAACTGGGCGTACTTTTCATAGACATAGGCAGCGGGACCACGGACGTTACGGTGTTCCAGTACGGCAGTCCCTGGCTGTCCATGGTGCTGCCGGTGGGCGGCAGCCAGTTGACCCGGGACCTGGCCGTGGCCGAACGCATTCCCTTCCACGTGGCGGAGGAGGCGAAGATCAAGCGGGGCAACGTGCTGCCCGAAATGGTGGACCCCAATGAAGAAGTGATCCTGTCGGGCGGGCAGGGCCAGGGCCAGAAACTGGTCCGCCGGAAGCACATCTGCGAGCCCCTGAACGCCCGGATGTACGAGATTCTCCAGATGATCGTGCAGGGCATGGCGCAGGCCGGCATCAACCGCCTGCCCGACGGCGGCGTGGTGTTCACCGGAGGCAGCGCGGAGATTGCCGGGCTGCAAGAATTCACCGAGAACGTGCTGGGCGAACCGGTCCGCATCGCCTACCCCACCGGGGTGGCGGGACTGCCAACCCAGCTGCGCAAGCCGGGTTTTTCCTCGGTGGTGGGTACCCTGTTGTGGGGCATCAAGCACCAGGGAGAGGGGCGCACCTACCGGGCCCCGGAGGGTTCAACCAAGGGTTACAAGTCTCTGCTCAGCATTTTCAAGCGCACCCGGGAGAAAACTGCCCGCTAGGCGACGGTTGAGAGGGATAAGTTCCGACCGGACGAGGCCAGGTTTGGAGACGAGGTTGTAAGCTGGGCCGGATACCCGGAAGGAAGGCGGAATTTAACAGTTCTTTACCACTCGGATTACGGAGGATATTGATATGGTATTCGGAAGCTCAGCATCCTGGGAACCCGGCAGAGACGAAAACGACAGCTACAATTCTATGCCGGAAATCGCTCGGGGAGTGCCCCTGATCAAGGTCCTGGGCGTGGGCGGCGGCGGCAGCAACGCCGTGAGCCGTATGTACAAGGACAAGCTCCCCGTGGTGGAATACTACGCCCTGAACACTGACGCCCAGCACCTTTTCCGCTGCGACGTCTCCCACCGCATCGCCCTGGGCCAGAACCTGACCCGCGGTCTCGGGTCCGGCGCCCAGCCCGAACTGGGCCGGCAGGCGGCGGAGGAATCCCGCCCCGAGATTGAAAAGGCCGTGGAAGGCGCCGATATGGTCTTCGTGGCCGTGGGTATGGGCGGCGGCACCGGTACCGGCGCAGCGCCGGTGGTGTGCCAGATAGCCAAGGAATCGGGCGCCCTGACCGTGGCGGTGGTCAGCCGGCCCTTCTCCTTTGAGGCCGCGGCCCGCCGCAAGAACGCCGACGAGGGCATTGAACGGCTCAAGGACCACGCCGACACGGTCATCGTCATCCCCAACGACCGCCTGCTGGAGTTGAACCACGAGAAGGACCAGACCTTCACCTGGGAAGATGCTCTCAAAATGGCCGACTCCGTCCTGCACCAGGGCGTCCAGGCCATTGCCGAGGTCGTAACGGTGCCCGGCGAGATTAACGTGGACTTCGCCGACGTGAAGACCATTCTCAGCAACGCCGGCCCGGCCTGGCTGGCCATTGGCCGGGGCAAGGGCGAGAAGCGGGCCGTTGATGCGGCCAAGATGGCCACCCGCAGCCCCCTGCTGGACATCGCAATGGACGGCGCCAAGCGGATCCTGTTCGTCATCACCGGCGGGACCAACCTGTCCCTGCAGGAAGTGCAGGACGCCGCCGCCGTGCTGGAAGAGATGTCCGACCCGGAGGCCAACATCATCTTCGGCACCAGCCGGGACCCGCGCCTGGAAGACGAAGTGAAGATGACGATGGTGGCCGCGGCCTTCCCGGTGCTGCAGGACAACCAGCGCCAGCGGGAAGCAGAATTGCAGCAGCTTTTGCAGGACATTCCCCAAGACAGCATGGACGACCTGGACGTGCCCAGCTTTCTGCGGCGCCAGTCCGGCGGAAGCCGCCGCGGCTTTTTTCGATAACCCGGAGGCCGGCGAAGGTCCCGCCGGCCATACCCCGGGCCACACCAGGGACTTCGACGGGTTGTCCCGTCGCCGGGAAGGCCGGCAGGGTGGATGGTCCAGGTTCTGGCGAAGGGGAAAGTCCTGAGAGACCAGGAAATTGAGATAAACCGGCAAGCTTTCCCCTTGCCGCCATTCAAGGAAAACTGATAACTTTAGGTCAACTTCCTTATCAGAGGAATATTCTCGGAGGCTCCTAGCAGTAGTACATTTTATTCAGTATCGCTGACCATTTGAGCGCCGGGAACCTGCTTTAAGGCCGATCCGATTTTCGGGTCGGCCTTCTTCTTTTGTTCGCGCCGGCGCCGGCATCTTCCATCTTCCGGTATCCCTCCTCTTCCCGCGTGGAACGGCCCGATCCCTTCGGTAACGCAGGCGCTATAGCGTTCACCATTAATTCTTCGGTCAGGTCTGGCAAATAGCGGGTATAGCGGCTTCGGCGGAGCTTTTGCGCGTTATGTCAGGTTGCGCGCCCCTTGTGGATCTGGCTGATTCCTCTAATCTCGCCTTCCCCTCGAGTCCCTGAAAAAAGTGTGAAAACCGGCAATTCCCGATTTTGAGAGTCAAAAAATGCCTTGACTGGACTTTCCAGGGCCATATAGAATCCTGCCTACCAAAAGAAGCGAGTTGGACTACCATAAATGGTAGTGGACAGGGGAAGCAATACAAGAGAAAGTATTTCTAAAACAAGTCTTCAAAAAGTTTTAGAAATTGGAAAGGGAAATGCGGTGCCCCTTTTGTGGTTTCTTCGATTCCAGGGTCACGGATTCCAGGAACGTGGAGAACGGCATTCGGCGCCGCCGGGAATGCCTGGAATGCCAACGCCGGTACACGACCTACGAGCGTATCCACACCACGGCCCTGATGGTCATCAAGCGGGACAACCGTCGGGAAGAGTTTGACCGGGACAAGCTGGCCAGCGGCATTCGCAAGGCGTGCGCCAAGCGGCCCATTCCGGCCCACGCCATAGAAGACCTGGTGGAGGACATCGAGGGCGACCTCCAAGGCCAGAGCGAGGTGACCGCCAGCCAGATCGGCGAGGCGGTAATGGAAAAGCTGAAGGGACTGGACCGGGTGGCCTACATCCGCTGGGCCAGTGTCTACAGGGATTTCCAGGACATCGACAGTTTCGAGGAGGCAGTCAAAGACTTGCGCGAGGGAGGCGGTACGCAGCTTACCCTCCCGCACATAGAACCGGGACCCAGTCGGCAACGCCGCGGAAGGGCCAGGGGAGGGCGAAGGCAGGCGCCAGCGGCCGTACCCCCCACAGCCGGACCGGAGGAAGGGGAGTTGGGAGAAGGGCAGGACCAGCAGCCCGAGGGCGACGCCGATACGGAAAGCCCGGACCGATAAGAAATATTTTCAGACCTGCCGGTTGGCGCTAACCCGGCGGCTCGCATTATTCAAGGAGTTTTCAAATGCCTAGCAGCGCCCAATATTCTGCCCTAACCCGGCTCTTGTGTCACAACACCAGGGTCCACGAACTGGAAGACCTGCTGCTCCGGTTGCCTTTGCCGGAAGACGACATTTGCCAGGACGATGAGTCATTGAACCTGTATTACGAACATCACTCCAATCCCATTTCAGACCTGCAGGATGACATTGACAGGGAAGTCCGGGCAGGCCTGGTGGCCAGCTGGTTCGCCCTCCCTATGGACATGGACGACCTGAACCAGGTATAGACCGTCGCCGTGCTTGAATCCGTAAGAGTAGATCAAGGGGCTGGCCCCCTTCTGATAAGTGGATGCCAGTGAATTCATCGGGAAATTGCCAGGCCCTGCAGCACATAGCGCGGGCTGGAACCGGGTCGCAGCCTGCAGGAGATTTACTGACATTTGCCCAATGCAATATTGGAACGGATGTGTTTAGAATTAAAGGGTGAAACCGGACGATAACCATTGAGGCCGGTTCCGATGCGGCGGCGGTAGAAACCACGGTTGAGCGCCTCTGACGGGGCGGAGGATGCCCTCAAGAGTCCAGACTTACCGGTTATGCCCGGGTGGGCGACAAATCTTCGATACCGTCGAAGATGGGCGGAGGAGCTTTCCCTGCCATACGGAGGGGAACAAGGTGGGGTGATGTGTTCGACAGTACGCAATGGTAATGATCATTTTCGGATGCCGGGTCCGGCTTGCAACCGGAGAATCCGGCTACAACCATCAGTAACGGGAGCAGTGCAAAACCAAATGGCCGAACAAATCAAATACCTCATTCACGTCCAGTGCCAGCCAGTGCCCAGCGGCCAGGAAAGTCAGCTGACCGCGGAACTGGCGCAGAGTTTCCCGGTGGCGCGATGCTGGACCGAACGTGACTGGCTGACCATCGAACTGGTTTCCGGTCACCGCCTGGCCTACGGGGCCCTGAAGGACCTGGCAGACGCCATCCAGCTGTGCCTGTCGGGCCGGGGTTCCCAGCTCAAGTCGGGCGTCATCAACCGGATGGTGCTGGGGCCGGTGGCGGCGGCGATGCGCCCGGTAATAACGGCCCTGTAACGCCGGTCCGTGGCCCGGCCCCTGCTGGCCGGGCTGGTGGGGAGGCTTGGCGCTCGAATAGCGGGCCCGGCGCGCTGGGTCCCGGAGATGTATTTCCACTGGGGCATCACTCTTGATCTGGCGCTGACCGGGAGACTCAATCAGACTTCAGGTGTGAGATAGCTTATTGTCAAAGAGCAGATCATAGATATAAATAGCGTCTTTTGCGGCGAGAAGGGGTAGGGAAAAATGGCAACGGTCCAGAACTTTACGGACATATCAGGGGAGGAAGTCAGGCGGCGCGTCCGTGTGGCAATGGTCGCCTCCGGCATTGCAAACAAGATTAACAGCCGCTCCACGGAGCTAACCGAAAACTCGGAGGTGGTGCTCCGGCGGCGGTACCTGTCCAAGGACCGGGAAGGAAACGTACTGGAAGACCCGGACGGCATGTTCCGCCGGGTGGCCCGCAACCTTTCCATGGCGGAGCTTAACTATCCGCCGGTTACGGAAGTCGACCGGCAGGCGGTGGAGGACGAGTTTTACGGCCTGATGCGCCGGCTGGAGTTCATGCCCAACTCGCCCACCCTGATGAATGCCGGGCGGGAACTGCAGCAGCTTTCCGCCTGCTTCGTCCTGCCAGTGGGCGACTCGCTGGACTCCATTTTTGAACGGGTCAAGGAAACGGCGCTGATCCACAAGAGCGGCGGCGGCACCGGTTTTTCCTTCTCGCGGCTGCGGCCTGAGGGCGACGTCGTTGGCTCCACCGGCGGCGTGGCCTCCGGCCCGGTCAGCTTCATCAACGCCTTTGACGCCGCCACCGACGTGGTCAAGCAGGGCGGCACCCGCCGGGGAGCCAACATGGGCATCCTCAACGTGGACCACCCGGACGTCCTCCGGTTCATCCACTCCAAGGAGGACGGCGCGCACCTGGTCAACTTCAACATTTCCGTGGCCGTTACCGAGGACTTCATGCAGCGGGTGGAACGGGACCAGTCCTACGCCCTGGTCAACCCCCGCACCGGCGATATAACCGGCCAGTTGAACGCCCGGGAAGTCTTCCAGGAAATGGTGCAAATGGCCTGGCAGACAGGCGACCCGGGCATCGTGTTCCTGGACCGCATCAACCGGGACAATCCCAACCCACAGCTGGGCAAGATAGAGAGCACCAACCCGTGCATTACTTCGGACACCTGGATTCACACGGTCAAGGGGCCGAGGCAGGTAGCTGACCTTGTCGGTACCGAATTTTCAGCCCTGGTGGACGGCTCTCCTGCGGGAAGCGGACCTTCCGGGTTCTTTGCAACGGGCCGTAAACCCGTAGTCTGGTTGAACACCATCGAAGGCTACAAGCTGCGGCTTACCAGGGATCACCAGGTACGCAAAGTATCCAGCCGTACCCGTTACAGCCTCAAGTATGAGTGGGTGCCTGCGGGCGAACTGAAGGCCGGTGATGAGATCAAGCTGCACGACCACCGAGACGTCCCACAATGGGGCGGCAAGTACACCGAAGAACAGGGGTACCTGATCGGCCTCCTGGTGGGGGATGGGACCCTGAAAGAGGACAAGGCGGTGATCAGCGCGTGGCCCGGCGAAATGGATGCTTCGGGAGCGACGAGGCCCGGTGTAACCACGGTGATGGAACGAGCCAAGGCAGCCACAGAAACAATGCCCCGCCGCAGCGACTACGCCGGCTGGACGGCTGTTGCCGACAGAGGCGAATACCGCTTGGCGACCGGGGCACTGCGGTCCCTGGCGCTGGAACTGGGCATGAAGCCGGGCAGCAAGGCCATTACTCCTGCTGTGGAAGGCGCTTCTGCTGCCTTCTACGTGGGATTCCTGCGGGGATTCTTCGATGCTGACGGTACCGTAGTGGGCACCCAGGAGAAGGGCGTCAGCGTGCGCTTGTCCCAGAGTAACGCGGCCCGCCTGGAAGCAGTCCAGCGGATGCTGCTGCGGCTGGGCATTGTCTCACAGATATACCGAGAGCGGCGGCCGGCCGGAGAGAGAATGCTGCCCGACGGAAAGGGCGCAAGTCGTCCTTACTACGTCCAGAGCCAGCACGAGTTGGTAATGTCCAACGAGAACGTTGCCCGGTTTGCCAACCTTGTCGGATTTTTCGACTCGGAGAAACAGGCCAAGCTGGAAGCTCATCTTGACTGCTACAAGCGTCAAATGAACCGCGAGCGTTTTGTTGCCAGAGTGGAATCAGTAAGAGACGACGGTTACGAAGATGTCTTTGACGTTGAAGTGCCCGGCTGCAACGCTTTCGATGCCAATGGCCTGTATGTCCATAACTGCGGTGAACAGCCACTGCTGCCCTTCGAGTCCTGCAACCTGGGATCCCTGAACGTGGCCCGCATGGTCAAGTACCTGGACGACGACGTGGTCATGGACTGGGACCGGCTGGCCGGGGCGGTGCGTACCGGCGTCCGCATGCTGGACAACGTCATCGACATGAACAACTATCCCCTCGACGAAATCGAGGAGATGAGCAAGAAGACCCGCCGCATCGGCATGGGCATCATGGGCTTCTCCGACCTGCTGGTGCAGTTGGGCATCCGCTATGACTCCGAGGAGGCCCTGGAACTGGGCGGCCAGGTGATGCGCCGCATCCAGGACGAGACCTACAAGGCGTCCATGGAGCTTTCCGAGTCCCGCGGAACCTTCCCGGCCTGGGAGGGGAGCGTGTACAACCAGCCGGGCAACGTCCGGCGCATGCGCAACTCCGCCCCGGTAACCATCGCGCCAACGGGCACCATCAGCATCATCTCCGGGGCATCCAGCGGCATCGAGCCCCTGTTCGCCCTGTCCTACGTCCGCAACGTCATGGACAACACCCGCCTGGTGGAGGGCAACCCCTACTTTGAGGCGGTGGCCCGCAGCGAGGGTTTCTACTCACAGGAACTGATGGAGCAACTGGCCGAGACGGGCACCCTCCACGACCTGGAAGTGCCTGAATGGGTGAAGGATGTGTTCCGCACTTCCCACGACATTACCCCGGAATGGCACGTGCGCATGCAGGCGGCCTTCCAGCAATACACCGACAACTCGGTGTCCAAGACCATCAACTTCCCGACCACCGCCACGGTGGAGGACGTGGCCGAGGCCTACCGCCTGGCCTACGAAACGGGCTGCAAGGGCATCACCGTGTACCGGGACGGCAGCAAGGAGGGCCAGGTGCTGAGCACGGGCCAGACGGGCGCCGCCGGCGAAGAAACCGCGGACGCGCAGGCCGGCCCGACGGTGCGGGTACCCAGGGAACGGCCACGGCAGATACAGGGCATCACCGAGCGGGTGCATACCGGACACGGCAACATGTACGTGACCATCAACTTCCAGGAGGAGGGCAAGCCCTTCGAGGTGTTCAGCACCCTGGGCAAGGCCGGCGGCTGCGACTCGGCCCAGTTGGAAGCCATATCCCGCCTGGCGTCCCTGGCCCTGCGCTCGGGCGTCAGCGTGGAGGACGTGGTGGAGCAACTGCGGGGCATCACCTGCTGTCCCTTCTGGGACGAGGGGACACTGGTCCGTTCAGGCCCCGACGCGGTGGCCCTGGCGCTGCAGCGCTACATCGAGGGCGACGCCGAGAAGTCTGAGCGCACCGAGTCCCAGTCCGTGCAGATGCAATTCATGCCGGAGCCCATCTACCACAACGGCAATGGCAACGGCCACGTGGGCGCGGCCCCCACGGCCCGCAAGTGCCCCGACTGCAACACCCCGGTGATCTACCAGGAGGGGTGTTTGATGTGCATATCTTGTGGGTGGAACAAGTGTGAGTGACGGGGGGAGTCAGGATCCTTTATGAGAAGGGCGGAGACAGCCGTCTCCGCCCTTGTAGGTAGACCTTCACCCGACTTGGACCCACACTTATACGATGTATATGGTGTTTAGCAACCCTAGTCTCGCTCTGAAGGCATTAGCATATCTATCAAATCCTGAGGCAATTTTTCACTTCCTTCAGGGTTCTTTAATAGGTCACGTACACCCTCCGAACTGTCAAACAATCTACTTGCTACTTCTGGTTCTATAGACAAAGCGGTTCTCAGATCTGCTCGTGCTTCTTCCACTCTTTGTAGTACGAGTTGCGCCATACCTCTCCGAAAATAGGTGCTCGCAATATCACCTTCACCTATTTCTATGAGTGTTGTGTAATTCTCTATAGCTTCATTGAATCTTTGCTCTTGAAAAAGAAAATTTCCCCTGTTGAAATGCGGGATGGGATTCGTCGGGTCCAATTCTATTGCCTTGTCGAAGTCATTAAGTGCTGATTGGCGGTTCCCAGTAATCCAATGGGCTAGGCCTCTGGAATTAAATGCGGTTTTCCTTTTGGGGTCCAAGCGGACGGTGTGGTCCAGATCTTCTATGGCCCCCTGCGAGTCGTTAAGATCTGCCCGGGTCATTGCCCTCACTTCGTAGGCGTCGACTAGTTGTGGGTCGAGTCGAATCGCCTCGCTTAAGTCCTCGTCTGCTAACTCTGTCTGTTCATTGTTATATCTAGCTAAGCCTCTTTTTAGGAAAAGATCCGCCTCATTTGGATCAAGTTCGATGGCTCGGGTAAAGTCAGAGATCGCTTCGTCGTATCTCCCTAGCATGAAATAAGCTAGACCGCGGTTAACGTATGACGGAGCCCTGGCACCGTTCATTGCAATCGAGTTATCGAAATGCCTGAGAGCTACTTGCGGATTTTCCTGTGTCATATGCAGCCTTCCCATATGAAACTCTACATATGCACTTCGATGTATGTTGGCGTTCCTTATGAACCCGTGAATATCATCAAAAATCGTACGATCTGAAATGTCGTGGTTACGCATCAAGTAATAAAGAATTGGAAACTTTAGCTGGCAAGGAATAAGAACTATTTTGTCAGGGGTTATGGTCCCTTCCCTCGGGTTAACGAAGACGCTCTTTTGTGCTTTTATTCGGTTCTCAGGCGAACGCATTTTGTAAAGCGGAGCCCTCGCCCCTTCGAGGAGGATAATCCGACCGTCCTCTCGCATTTCACTAGAGCAAGCAAAGTAGAGTGCGATGAGATAGTCAGTAGTAAAGTCTATAAGATTGGTTGGGAGACCGAAGTGTTGAAGTTGGCTAAGCAGGTCGTGAGGGTCGACATCCCCTACAAAGGTCCCGGCATCTTCCAGAATCTCTTCCTGTACGTGCCGCAGGTCGAATCCCCTTAGCCCAAAGGGCCCTAGTTGCTTCCTATACTCTCGGTATAGGCCTGATGATATTTCTTCATATTGTTTAGGCTCTCCACGAAATACAAAGTCCCCGTTATTTGCTGCTCTGGCAATTTCAGAGAGCTTTTCGAGAACTTCATTGAGCATGTCTCCGTCAAGATGCTGCCCGTGAGAGGGTGAACCAGGAGAATTGGTGAGCATGTATCAAATCATCCTTTAGTAGTCCTGGAGAGACTCGGTTAAAGCAAAGGTCTTCTACTACCCCACCCGTCACCCCTCCTCCCCCGTATAAAACGCCGCCGTCCTTCCCGCCGCAGCCCTGGCCGCCTCCGGCTCCGTACCCGCCTCTACTTGCGCCTGACGCCAGCCCTCGCTGCTCCCGTGGATGAAAGCCCTCCCCTCCTCCGAAAACGCGAACTCCTCCACGTCCGGTTTGGGCCACGACGGGTCGGCGAGGTGGAGCGCCAGGCCCAGGAAGGCCATTTCCCAGCCCACGCCCACGGCGCCCGCGCCAAACTGTTCCCAGTGCTCCGACAGCAGGGCGGTGTGAGTCAGGGCAAGGCCAACCCGGCCGGCCTCTTCATCCCACACCTGGACCTCCACCCAGCTTGTGTCCCCGGCAAACTCCCAGGTCAAGCCAAAGTGGGAGAGCGATTCGCAGGCGACTATTGAGCCGCCGGCGTTTCCCTCCACCTGGTAGCGTCCGCCCGATTCCAGGTTGCCAGTGACCGGCGCGAACCAGCGGGGGATGCGGTCGGGGTTGGTTACCGCGTCCCACAGGTCCTCCAGCGTCGCGACAAAGCTGCGGGAAAGGCCAACCGCGCTGGCGGGACGGCCGTCCCGCTCCAGGAATGCTACCGACCGTTCCAGTGAGGCCAGGTGGGTTTCGGGGTTGAAGCTCATGGTGGGTTGTCCTCCGTGCGGGGTTGGGAAGCTTAGTCTACTATGGGTAGCGCTAACTGGATTGTCAATGTGGAGGAGCGATTAAAGTATCCAAGGCTGCCTCTTAGCGAAAGGTTGCCCGTGGAGAAGTGGTGCATCCTGCGGTCATGCAGGAGCATGCTATACTTTGACTGTTCATCCTCAGGGAGAAAATTAGCTATGAACTCTCGATTTGCTCAACTGCTAAAGCGACTTACGCCAGAGGAGGAGATGGAGGTAGAAACCTTCACTGCCACCGTGCTGGCTCGACGCGATGGCCTGGAACTTCCCTTGCAGGTTGATGACATTTCGTCGGAAGAAATGATTCGACTGGTCACGGATTCGGGCGGCTTTGACTGGCTGGATTCACCCGAAGAGGATATTTATTCCCTTGCGGACGGGAAGGCGGTGGAGTGGAACGTTCCACAGTAACGCGAGGCAGCATTGTCTTGATCCGTTACCCCTTCACTGACCTGACTGCTTCCAAGGTGCGGCCGGCGTTGGTAGTAACCCCCGATGATTTAATTCCTCTACTTGACGATCTACTTTGCCTCTTTATTTCCTCCTCACCACCCGATGAGTTGCTGCCGACGGACCTGTTTCTGGAAAGAAGTGCTCCAAGTTACCAACAAACCGGCCTGAAGACTAGCTCCGTATTCCGAGCCCACAAGCTGGCTTTACTACACAAGCGCCTCGTTCTAAGGGTCTTGGGAGAAGCGGACAAAGCCTTACTTGAGACCGTGAACTCGAGACTGCGAATTGCCCTAGGGTTGGTATCCCGGTGAATTACCTTCCCCATGCTATAATTTCCTCGAATCTTTACCCCATCTGAACCTGGAGCGGTGAGTGTTATGGTTGACGTTGATGCGCAAAAGCCGGCTATCGCCATCACCATGGGCGACCCCTGCGGCATTGGCCCCGAGGTGGTGGTCAAGGCCCTGGCTGATCCCCGGGTGTACGACTCCTGCCGTCCCATGGTCATTGGCAATACCTATGCCATGAACCAGGCGGTCAAGGCCACCGGCCTGCCCCTGGCCATACGCGAGACGGACGACCCCACCTGCGCCGGTGAAGACCCGGCCACGGTGGACGTGGTGGACATCCATAACCTGAATCCCGAGGACATTACCGTCGGACAACTCAGCGTTCCCTGCGGCAAGGCGGCCATGGAATGGGTGACCAAGGCCGGGGAACTGGCCCTGGCCGGCATCGTGGACGGCATCGCCACCGCGCCCCTGAACAAGGAAGCGGCGGCTATGGCCGGCTACGAGTCCATCGGCCACACGGAGCTTCTGCAGGAACTGTCCGGCGCCAGAATCGTACCCACCATGCTCATGGCCAAGAACCTGCGCGTCGTCCACCTGACCACCCACCGTTCCCTACGGGTGGCCTGCGACTACGTGAAGAAGGACCGGATTCTGGACTTTCTCCAATTGACCCACGACAGCTTCGTCAAGTGGGGCTTCCCCAATCCCCGCATCGCCGCGGCGGGACTGAACCCCCACAACAGCGACGGCGGCCTGCTGGGCAACGAGGAGGCAGACGAAATCGCCCCCGCCGTAGCGGCGGCCAGGGAGCGTGGCATTGACGCCGTCGGCCCCATACCGGCGGACAGCGTCTTCCACCAGGCCATCTCGGGCCGGTACGACGTCGTCCTGGCCATGTTCCACGACCAGGGCCACATTCCCGTCAAGGTGTACGGCTTTGAGGAGAGCGTTACCGCCAACCTGGGCCTGCCCTTTGTCCGAACCTCGGTGGACCATGGCACAGCCTTCGACATCGCGGGCCAGGGCATTGCCCAGCACGTCTCCATGCTGGAGTCGATACGGCTGGCGGTGGAACTGGCCCGGGGCAACGGGCTGGCAGACTTTTAGTTACCATTACCAAAGCACCGTCATTGCTGGCCCGTAATACAATCGCATCTCAAGGATTTCCGAAAACACAGAGACGCAGAGAATCAGAGATAAACAGAGAGTCTCTGCGAAACTCCGCGTCCTCTACGTCTCCAGGGACGCTTGGTATTCTCGAAGGTGGGTTATTCCTCGCCGGTGAGGTGGGGGAACATGGCCAGGGGGGTGGCGGCCAGCAGGCCGGCGTCCACCGGCAGGGTTACGCCGGACACCCACCGAGCCTCGTCGGAGGCCAGGAACAGCGCAGCGTTGGCTACGTCCCACGCGGTGCCCTCGATGCCCAGGGGGCCGGCCCGCCGGCGCAGGGTCAACATTTCCTCGGAGGAGTGGCGGGCCACCATGGGGCTGCGCACGTGGCCGGGGGCGATGCAGTTGACCCGCACGTTGTCCCGGCCGTAGTGGACCGCCATGGAGTTGCTCAGGCCGATGATGCCGCCCTTGGATGCGGCGTAGGGATGGCTGGGCCGCCCGCTGCCGGCCCGCAGGCCGACGATGGACGACAGGTTGACGATGGACCCGCCGCCGGCCTCGATCATTCGGGGAATGGCATGCTTGCTGGTGAGCATAACGCTCTTCAGGTTGACGTCAATAACCGTGTCCCACAGGTCTTCGTCCACGTCGGTTACCGACCCCGGGCCGCTGATGCCCACGTTGTTGATCAGGATGTCCAGGTGGCCGTAGCGGTCGGTGGCGGCCTGGGCCATGTCGCGGCAGTCGTCGTTGCTGGTAACGTCCCCCAGGAAGACCGACGCCTCGCCGCCCTCTTCGCGGATGGTTGCCAGCGTTATGTCAGCGTTGGCCTGGTCGCGGTCCACCAGCAGCACGTTGGCCCCCTGGCGGGCGAACAGGATGGAAATGGCCTGGCCGATGCCCACAAAATCCCCGGCGCCCGTGGCCCCGGCGCCCGTTACTATGGCTACCTTGCCGCTCAACCGGCCTGGCTGGTTCTGCATACTTCACCTCCCTGGAAACCCTCGAGATCAGGAGAATCCTGAAGCTCTTTATGGTGTTGGGTTTGAAAGCCCAGTATAGGGGCAACCAATCCCCATGCCAATCGACGGCACAGGAGTAGGGAGGGTCAAAAGTCTCGCGCCAGGGTTGGGTAAGTTGTTGACAAGTAGAACAACGTAGGCTTAGCATAACGCTTCCCGGTTTTAGAAGCACCCTTAGGGCGAGACTTAATGTAATTCTGGAGTGTGGAAATGCACAAAATAGACGGCTTTACCGTAGATGTCCTCCATCATTTAGCGGAGTTCGCCCAATTTAACGACATCCCCTATCACGTTGCATTGCCTGTTTCCACATCTGATTGGTGGCACCAAGGAGGGGATTACGAATTAGGAATGCTCTGAACAAGTTGGTCTGATTATGGCATATTGAGGTGAACCGGGGAAAGACCGATAGAGGAAGGGAAATCCGATGGAGCAGCCGACCTTTTCCGACCTGGAATACCAGGGCAAGAAGCGCAAGACCCGCCGGGAGTTGTTCTTGGAACGCATGGACGGCTTGATCCCCTGGCAGAAGCTGGAAGACCGCATCGCTCTCTTCTATCCCAAGGCCGGACGGGGCCGCCATCCCTACCCATTGCCGGTGATGCTGCGCATTCACTGCGTGCAACTGTTCTACAACCTC
>JAJEDS010000195.1 GCA_022821365.1 Dehalococcoidia bacterium
ACAACTCCGAGCCAGGTTATTCACGAAGCCAGCGAGCAACTGTGCCTGGCAGAAGAACTGGGGTATTACAGCTCCTGGTTCGCTGAGCACCATTTCTCCCGCTACGGAATTGGGTCATCCTCCATGGTGGTACTAAGTAACCTGGCGGCGCAGACGAAAACCATTCGCCTGGGAACTGCGGTGCTGGTGCCACCGCTCCATCACCCGGTGCACCTGGCTGAGGATGCGGCCACCCTGGACGTGGTCAGCGGCGGGCGTTTGGACGTGGGATTTGGGCGAGGCACCGCAAATTACGAATACACCGGCTACAACGTGAACCCATCCGAAAGCCAGGAACGGTTCCAGGAGACTATCAGCATTGTCGAGGGGCTGTGGACCACTCCTGACTTTAACTACGAGGGAAAGTACTTCAACGTCAACCGGGCTAACCTGGTGCCTCCGCCCCTCCAAAGCCCCCATCCGCCAATTTACATCGCTGCCACCAGAACTTTTACTACCCTGGAGTACGTGGTTTCCACGGGCCACCCGCTGATCTGCGGCGTGGTGCTGGACCATGACGATGGCCTGGACCTGTGCAAACGGTTCGTCGCCATGTCCGAAGGGGCAGGATACAACATCCCCATTTCCGCAATTCCCTTCTTCCGGTATCTACACGTGGCCGAGACCGAGAAGGAGGCGCACAAAAACGCAGAGCCGGCCATTTCATGGACCATGGACATGACCGACTGGCGCCGCTCCATAAACCTGGGAAGCGAGGTAAATCAGCGGCTGGAGAACTTCCGGCGGACTCGTACCAGCGTACCGCCCACCTACGATTACCTGGCAGAAAAGCGGGCAATAATCGGAACGCCGGACCAGTGCATCGCCATAATCCGGGAATTCCAGGATCAGGGGATTGAGTATTTCGGGTGCAATTTTGATTTCGGCGGAATGCCCCACGAAACCGTAATGAGATCCATGAAGTTGTTTGCGGAAGAGGTCATGCCCCATTTCCAGTAACCGGACGGAGTTGGCTATGGCGCCGCGACACCACAGTTTCCCCCACGACCTGGACCTGGTCGAGAAGGTATCCACCCTGGCGGCTGAACGGTTTGCCCCACGGGCGGAAAGGTACGACGCTGAATCTTCCTTTCCCTTTGAAAATTACCAGGATATGAAGGAGACCGGTCTGCTGGGCCTGACAGTACCCAGGGAATACGGCGGCCCTGGCGTTGATCCCGTCACCTACGTCCTGGCCTTGCTGGAAATGGCAAAAGGGTGCCCGGCGACGGCCCTGACCTACAACATGCACGCCAACGTCGTCACCAACATCAACCAGTTGGCATCCCACGAACAGAAACAACGCTACTTCGACGAAGTACTGGAAAAGGGTAAGCTGTTTGCCACCGTCATGAGCGAGCCTGATTCCAGCTTCAGAGACCGTTTCGTGCTCCGAACGGTGTTTACCCCAATGGCAGGAGGCGATTACCGGGTTAAGGGAGTCAAGCATTTCTGCTCCCTGGGAGACGCGGCAGACCGCTACTTTGTTACCGGCCTGCGCGAAGGAACGGAAACGGCCCAGGAGGGAATTATGGCCGCCCTGGTTCCACGCAGCGACGAGGGTATCACCCTGGAGAGGCCCTGGAACGCCACGGGAATGCGGGGCACCACAAGCCACAGCATCCGGTACGACACTGTAGTTTCCGCCGACGACGTAATGGGCACTCCCGGTCAGCTGCTGACCATTGAGCTTTCCGGTTTTGCCCTGGGATATGCGGCCACGTATCTCGGTGTGGCGGAGGCGGCTTATGACTTCATCCTCGAATATTCAATGACGCGGATTATTGCGCCTTCAACCGAACCGTTAGCCCATGATTCCCGGGTGCAGCGCAACCTGGGGGAGATGAGCGCGCAGATCAGAGCGGCCAAGCTAATGCTGTGCGAAGCCGCCGAAGTACGAAAGTCAGGTATTCGCGAAGAGATGTCGCTGGCAACCAACCAGGCCAAATACCTGTGCGCTGAAGCCGGCGTGCGAGTTACCGAGCAGGCAATGCGCATGGCGGGAGGCAGTGGCTTTCTGAAGAGCATGCCCCTGGAGCGCTGGCACCGGGACGCTTTGGCCGGGCCCGTGATGCCACCCTCAAACGACCGTTGCCTCGAGGTCATAGGACGGCTTGTCTGCGGACTGCGGTCGGCTACCCTGGAGTTTCAATAGAGATTGGGGCGCCCTTCGCCGGGCAGAACTGTGCAGGCCGGGAGAACGGCCATGGATTCAGAAACAGAGCAGCCCCCGCCGTGTGTGGCGGGGGCTGGCCCAGTGAATCGGGGTTTCTCAGCGGTGGCCTAGCTGAAGACCAGTTCCTTGTTGCGGCGGGTGGGGTCGCTCATCAGGGCCAGGCCTTCGGACGGATCTTCCTGGTTGTTGCAGAAAAACTCGATGCGGTTGCCGTCGGGATCCATAAAGTAGACGCTGGAGGTCATGCCGTGGTCGGTATTGTGGTCCATGGTCACGCCCTTGTCCAGCAGGTTGTCATAGACCTCTTTCAGGTCTTCAATGTCGGCCACCTGGACGGCGAAGTGGTTCAGACCCAGCTGGCCAGGGGTTACGGGAAGCGCATCCACCGGCGCCTTGAACAGGGCGAGGTCGTGGTGGATCTTGCCGCAGGTCAGGAAGGTGCCCTGCTCGCCCTGCCGCGAGATCTCAAAGCCCAGGATTTCGGTGTAAAACTTGGTGGACGCTTCCACGTCCTTGACGTTGAGAACCAGATGCCCTACGCGAATGGGTTTTGCCATCGTAATTCCTCCAAAATTCGAGGTGTCTGAAGGGATTGAACTTAAAGTCGTTGACCAGATGGATTCTTCCCCTTCGTTGGGGATTACTATACTCCTTTTCAGCAAGCCCGCCAATAGGCAGTCGCAAACACGCAAGCTAACTAAAGGGAATCACAACGAAACCCAATAAAAGCCTACGAATTCACACCGCAAACGGGATCAGGGGGCTGGCCAGCATTCATTGACACTGCCCCTGCTCACAATTAGACTCGGTTTGCGACTCTCCTGAAAACATACCACGAGAGGGTGACACACAATGCCTATCGACCAGGTTTCCATCATAAGAATGTGCGGTGCCTGCCGCCAGGAAATTGAGACCATTTCGGTCAAGAAGGACAATATGCGCCTTTTCGTTGACGAGAAGGTCTGGTGCGAAGGCTGCCAGTCGGAGCAACCGGAGGTCCGGGATATATCCGGACGGCTGGAAACCATTGGGATGGAGCAGCAGAGTTACCCGGTAAGTCCGACTTCAGGCCCGCCGGTCTTGAGCAACCGGACGGAGACCTAAGTGACGGAAACATAAAACTGTTCCTTCTCTGATTAAAGGTCATGCCATCAAGGGCGCGCGCCTCAACCCAGAACTTACCCGGAGTTCAACTCATGCCTGTCGTAGATACTCACTGCCATGCTACCCCTTACTGGTTTGAACCGGTGGAGGTCCTCCTGGACCAGATGACCCGCAACGACGTGGACCACGCCGTGCTGATCCAGATAAACGGGGTCTTTGATAATTCCTACCTGGCTGAGTGCTTGCAGCGGTTCCCTGGCCGTTTTTCGGGAGTGGGCATGGTGGACGTTGGCAGGACGGATGCGCCGGAACGGCTGGCCGAGTTCCCTGCCCTGGGATTGGAGGGTGTGCGCCTCAATGCTGCCAACAGGTCGCCAGGCGACGACCCCCTGGCCATTTGGCGCAGGGCAGAGGAGTTGGGCCTGATAGTAAGCTGCGGAGGGCAGCTTGATGCCTTCTCTTCACCCGAGTTTGAAGAGATTATCAAGGCCCTCCCCAATCTAAAGGTGATTATCGAACATTTGGGCGCCGGGGGCCGAGACACGGCGCCTTATGATGCCTACCGGCGGGTGCTGGCGCTGGCGCAGTATCCCAACACCTATATGAAAATCCCGGGCTTGGCCGAAATATGCGAACGGCCCAATCCCTTTGTGCTGCCCTTCCCTTTCGCCGGAAATGTGCCTCCACTGGTGGAAATGGCGCTGGAGGCGTTCGGCGCCAACCGTCTGATGTGGGGCAGCGACTTCCCTCCGGTCGCGTTCCGGGAAGGTTATCGCAACGCACTGCGCTGGCCCATGGAGCACGTAAGGTATGCCAGCGACGATGACAAGAACTGGGTCTTTGGCGGCACTGCGGCATCATTGTTCCGGTTCGGAAGGTAGCGGGAGCCAGGCGAGGAACGGTAAGGTCTAGTGGCCAGGGGGAAGGTCTGCTTCAGTTAAAGCGATTCATCGCAACGGTTATGTTCTCTTCCAGCAGGCATTCCATGGCATCGGCCACCCGCTGAATAGCGTCCGTAATTTCCGGAGCCTCCTCATCCGTGAAGCGGTTGAGTACGTGGGAGACTTGCCCGCCCTTCATATCCGGTTGACCAATGCCCACACGCACCCGGGGGAAATTCTGGGTGTGGAGTTCCCCGATAATGGAGCGGATACCATTGTGGCCGGCGGGGCTTCCCCCCGG
>JAJEDS010000002.1 GCA_022821365.1 Dehalococcoidia bacterium
AGGTAGTGGGCAAGGTGAGGCAGGTGGCGGAAGGGGCGGCGGCCATGACCGGGGCGCGGCTGGAGGTGGAAGAGTTCTATCCCTTCTACGAGAACGTCCAGCCCAACGTGGCCCTGGCTCAGGCGGTGGGGGCCAACGCCCAGGCCCTGGGCTTCAGGCTGGATGAGCCGGTGGCGGGACGGCCTGGCAGCGGGGCTTCCACCGACTTCGGCAACATCAGCCAGGCAATGCCCGCCTATGAGCTTCGGTACGCGGTGAGCGAGACTCCGGTGGCATCGCATACCAGGGACATGTGCAAGACGGCCACCACCGAGCTGGCCCTGTCCAATGCGCTGCTGGTGGCCAAGGCCCTGAGCCTGACGGCCAGCGACCTGCTGCGGGACAGCGACCTGCTGGAGGCGGCGAAGGCGGAGTTTGCCGAGCGAAGCAGTTAGCGAGGGTTGGGACGACGTTTGGCAGCCCCGATAATGAGGACCAGGGGCATGTTTGTCGCATAACTCCCCGGGAGGCCACAGTTGTTCAAGATCGGCATTGACGTGGGCGGCACCTTTACGGACTTTGTGGTGGCTGGCGATGAAGGGCAACCCCGCTTCTTCAAGACCCAGTCCACGCCCGCCGACCCATCGGTGGGCGTCATGGCCGGGTTGGCGGAAGCCGCCGAAGGTTACGGGCTGTCCCTGGATGAGTTCCTGTGGGAAACCGACCTGGTCATCCACGGCTCCACAGTTGCCACCAACACCCTGGTGGAACGGAAGGGGGCGCGGGTGGGTCTGGTCACCACCGAGGGCTTCCGTGACCTGCTGGAGATGAGGGAGGGCCTGAAGGAGGACCGCTACAACCTGCGCATGACGCCCGTAGAGCCCCTGGCAGCCCGCTACCTGCGGGTAGATGTGCCGGAACGGGTGCGGGCCAGCGGCGCGGTGGAACGTCCACTGGACGAGGCCGCCCTGGCGGAATGCCTGGACTACCTGGCGCGGGAGGGGGCCGAAGCCCTGGCCGTATGCTTCCTCTTTTCTTACCTGAACCCTGCCCACGAGCAGCGGGCAGCGGAGATCATCAGGCAGCGCTTCCCCGACACTTTCACCTCCCTCTCCCACCAGGTGATCCCCCAGATCAAGGAGTTCGACCGCCTCAGTACCACGGTGATTAACTCCTACGTTGGGCCGGTCTTCAGCCGCTACCTGGCACACCTGGCCGAGCGGTTTGCGGCCTACCCCGGTCTCAACGACGTGCTCATCATGCAGTCCAACGGCGGAGTGGCCCCCATCGAAGACTCGGGGCGCATGGCCGTGCGGGCCATCCTGTCGGGCCCGGCCGGGGGAGTCAGCGCCGCCGCCTGGCTGGGCCACCTGTTGGAAGAACCCCGAATTATCGCCTTCGACATGGGAGGCACCAGCACCGACATTTCCCTCATCGAGAACGGCGTCCCCCACATCACCAACGAGAAGTTCGAGGCCGGCTGGAAGATAGCCGTCCCCATGATCGACATACACACCCTGGGGGCCGGAGGGGGCAGCATCGCCCGGGTGGACGAGGGCGGCATTCTCCACGTGGGGCCGGACAGCGCCGGAGCCGAACCAGGGCCGGCCTGCTACGGCAAAGGCGGGGCCAGCCCTACCGTTACCGACGCCAGCCTGGCCTTGGGCTACCTGGACCCAGCCAACTTTCTGGGTGGCAGGGCTGCGCTGGATCCGGCGGCCGCTGAGCAGGCGCTGATGGAAGAAGTCGGGACACCTCTGGCCCTCTCCACCGTGGAGGCAGCCTATGGTGTGTACCAGGTGGTGTGCACCACAATAGCCGAGGGCATCCGGCTGATGTCGGTGCAGCGGGGAGTAGATCCACGGGAATTTACACTGATGGGCTTCGGCGGCGCATCGGGCCTCCACGCCGCCGAGGTGGCACGACAGTTGCAGGTGGACAGGGTGTACATTCCCGCCTCAGCCCCCGTGCTGTCGGCCTACGGAATGCTGAACACCGACATCAAGTACGACTTCTCCCGCTCTTATCCGGTAAGCCTGAATCGGCTGGACCTGGCGGAACTCCGGCCCATTCTGAATGAACTGGCATCCCAGGGCAGGGACAAGCTGTTCACCCAGGGCATGCCAGAGGGAGCCGTAGAGATTAACTACTCCGCTGATATGCGGTACCTGGACCAGATCTACGAAGTTACCGTGCCCCTGCCCGATCCCGCGCTGCCGGGCCCGGATTTCCTTTCCCAGCTAACGGCCAACTTCCACCAACGATACCAGGAACTCTATTCCTACAACCAGCAGGAACAGGAGGTGCGCCTGGTTACGTTGCGGGTTGCAGCCGTGGGCAGGCTGCCGCGCATAGCCCAGATGGCCCGGACCCACACTCATGCTGCGCCAGTACCCACCGGCAGCCGCCACGTCTACCTGGGCGAGTGGCTCGAGGCCCCCACCTATGCCGCCGATGGCCTGCCCTCCGGTATGGAAATCACCGGCCCGGCCATCCTTGAGTCTGACTTCACAACGATCCTGGTGCGGCCCAGTGACTCCGCCACCGTGGACGCTATGGGTGGCATTGCGTTGCAAGTCAACCTGGAGACTCCGTCCACCACGCCGGGCGGCGAGTTTAGTCACGACACGACAGGTGACCGGCCCGAACAAGACCATGCCGACCCCATCACCCTGGCGGTGGTGGAACACCGGCTGGAGTCCATCGCACGGGAAATGACCGAGGCCATGCTGCGCACGGCCATGTCCCAGATCCTCAACTCCAGCCGCGACTTCTCCACGGCCATCCTGGACGGCGACTGCCAGCTGGTGGCCCAGGGCGAAGGAATCCCGGTGCACATAAGCGCGCTGCCCGTGGCTGGCGCCGCCGTGCGGGACTACTTCGGCGACAATATTTCCGAGGGCGACCTTTTCATACTGAATGACCCCTATTTTGGCGGCAGCCACCTGCCGGACATCACCATCATCCGGCCCGTATTTCATGAGGGGCGGCTGCTCTTCTACGGGGTGAACCGTGCGCACCACAGCGACGTGGGTGGCGGAACCCACGGCGGCTACAACCCGGGCGCCAACGAAATATTCCAGGAAGGCCTGCGCATCCCTCCGCTGAAGCTTTACGACAGGGGAACGCCCCGGGAGGACCTGCTCCAGATGCTGGCGGCCAACGTCCGGCAGCCGGAGAACTTCCTTGGCGACCTCAACGCGCAGATAGGCTCAGTCATGCTGGCGGCCCAGCGCATACAGTCCCTGCTGGCCGACTACGGGGCTGACCGGCTAATGGCGGTGGTGTCCGAAATCCTGGCCGCCACCGAACGCCAGGTGCGCCGCTTCATCTCCGGCTGGCCCGACGGCGTGTACTACGGGGAGTCCCTGGTGGACGACGACGGCTTTAGCAGCAAGCTGGTCCCCATACGGGCCAAAGTAACCATCGAAGGTGACGGAATGACCATCGACCTGGGCGAGTCCAGCCCCCAGGTTGAAGGATTCATCAACAGCGCCTATGCCAACACCCGATCGCTGGCCCACGCCGCCATCATGTACCTGGCGCCCCTGGACGTGGCCCGCAACGAGGGTTCCATGCGTCCCGTCCGCATAGTCGCTCCGAAAGGCCTGGTGGTCAACGCCAACCCGCCGGCCCCCGTGTGTATGAGCACCAACCACTGCGCCGAGGAGGTGGTGGAGGCGGTGTTCAAGGCGCTGGCCCCGGCCATTCCCAATGCCGTCTCCGCCGGCTTCTCCCGCCGCCTGCGCTACGCCATCACCGGCACTGACCCGAGGACGGGCCGCAAGTTCATCTGGCACTTTTTCCTGGCCCGGGGTGGGGGCGGCGCGTCCCACGGATACGATGGCTGGCCCAACGTGGGCGAGATAAACGTGGCAGGAGGAATCCGGTCGCCCAGCATCGAGGTAACCGAGGAACGGTTCCCCTTGTTCGTGCGCCGCCATGAGCTGCGTCCCGACTCAGGCGGTATAGGAGAATGGCGGGGCGGCCTGGGCGCGGTATGCGACCTGGTTTACGAGGGGGACGGCCCAGCCCTGCTCAACACCGCCGGCGACGGCATAGTTGTACCGCCCTTCGGCTTGTTTGGGGCTGCGGATGGCCTGCCGCACCATTACAAGATTGTTTCCAACGGTTCCGACCGGGTGCTGGGCTCGAAGGAAACAGGCGTGGTGGTCAACCCCGGCGACCACATTGTCAGTCTGTCCTCCGGCGGCGGCGGTTACGGCCCGTCGGAAGGACGGGATGAGGACGCAAGGGAGTGGGACTTGAGGAATGGGTATGTGACGGGGTGAGGAGCTATTTGGCAACGCAGTCTCTCTGAATCAGAGATTCGCCTCTTCGTCAGCCACTGGGACAGGCTGTAGGGTTATGACACCAGGCTTCCCTTTCGTTTGCCTACGGCAGTTTCAGTTACCGGGAAGTCCTAAACCCCCGGGCCCCAGGTAACCCCAAAATCCGCCCGGGCCGCCAGTTGGCCCGTGAAGGTGGTGGCGTCCTGCAAGGCCAGGTAGACGGCGCAGGGGCCTACCTCGCTGGGGTCAACCCTTTCGTGCCAGTCGCGCTGAGTCCATGGGATGGCTGCCGAGCCCTCGCTGCGCATGGAGCCCGGACTGAGGATGTTGACGGCGACGTTGTAGTCCCGCACCTCGTCGGCCAGGCACAGGCTGAACATGTGGACCGCAGCCTTGCTGGCGCTGTAGAGAACGCCGCCGCCCTGGGCCGGGTCGGTGGCCATCCTGGAACCGATGTTGATGATACTGCCCCGCCTCTGTTCCATCATAACGGGCAACACGGCCCGGGAGCACAGGTAGGGGCCGCCCACGTTTACCCGCATCAACTGGTCCCAACGGGCGGGGTCAATTTCCAGTATGGACTCCCCCAGCACCATGGCGCCGGCGTTGTTGAACAGCACGTCGATCCTGCCGTACTGCTCTACTGCCAGGCGGACCATCTCGTTTACCTGGGAATCATTGGTAACGTCGCAGCTGGTCGCCGTAACCTCTCCTCCCGCCTCGCGAATTTCCTCGACGGTCTCCGCGATGGTGCCGGCCAGGCCGGTGGGAGATTGGCTGCGGGCGCTGATGACCACGCTGGCCCCCTCGCGAGCGAACTCTTTGGCTATGGCCCGCCCCAGGCCCCGGCTGGCGCCGGTGACAATGGCCACCATTCCGTCCATCTGACCCATAATCGGCCTCCTTAGGCGTAGACGTTGTCCGTAGCAGTTATTGTCTCAGGTGCAGCTTGCTGGGGCCAGAGGCGACGAGGGGGCAGGGCAGCATCAGCCTGGCGCATTTCCTCTTGGGGTTAATCCTTTCTGTTGTTCTCCTTGTTGGCCGGGGCAGAAAGAGTGTCCAGTTTCGCAGATGATGGTTAATATGTTGCAGCCGGCGTTAATAAAGGCACCGGAGGGTGCTGGCCCGATGGCGTCGCCTCCAACATATTAACTAATGGCTGCCAATGTAACGCTAGTCAGCCGCGCCGGGGACAGCCTCCTTCGCCAGCGCGCCGCGGCTGGCCAGGGCTTCCCGCATCAGGCTCCTTTCCTCGGTTTCCCGCTGGGGGGAGAACCGCACCAGGAAGGCCAGGGGCGCGACGGCTACCACCACTATGCCGATGAGCAGCAGAGCGTCGCCGAAGGTGAGACTTTCCATCCGGAACAGGAAACCGGCTGCCACCGCCCCGGCATTGCCGCCGGCGCCCACAATGCCGGCCACCGAACCCAGAGCCTTGCGGTTGATGAAGGGCACCACCGAGAAGGTAGCCCCCTCGGACATCTGGACGAACAGGCTGAAGATGATCATCGCTCCGACGGCCAGGAACAGGGTGGCCATCTGCGAGAACAGGATAAGCGCCAGGCCCTCCATCAGCAGCACGCCGCCCAGGAACATCACCCGTCCCTTGAGCCCAAACCTGATGCCGAACTTGTCGCCGAAAAATCCGCCCAGGGTCCGGGCGAAGATATTCATCAGGCCGAACGTGCCGGCAATCAGGCCGGCGGTGGCCAGGTTCAGGTCAAACCGGTCGTAGTAGTACAGGGCCGCCACGTTGTTGATGGTCAGTTCCACGCCGAAGCAGGCGCCATAGATGACGAACAGGGCCCACACCCGGTAGTCTTTTGCAGCGTCCAGGAAGGAACCGCTCACAGACGGCGACGGGGCCATTTTTCCGGCGGCCCGCAGGTCCCGGTAGTTGCCTTCCGGCGAGTCCTGGGTCAGGAAGTAGTAGGCGATGCCAACAAGCAGCAGGCCCACGCCGGGGACCACCATGGCCACTCGCCAGCCAAATGCCTCGTTGACGCCCAGCATCAGTACCAGGGTCAGCACCAGGGGCATGACTATCTGGGTGACGCCGCCGCCCATGTTGCCCCAGCCGGCCGTGGTAGCGTTGGCCGTGCCCACCACGTTGGGAGCGAACATTACGGAAGTGTGGTACTGGGTGATTACAAAGGATGCGCCTATGACGCCGATGGCCAGCCGGAACAGCAGGAAGGTCTCGTAGTTCTGGGCCAGGCCGATGCACATTACCGGTATGGATCCCAGGACCAGCAGACCCGAGTAGGCCAGGCGGGGACCGATCCGGTCGCACAGCCAGCCGATGAGCAGCCGGGCCAGGATGGTGATGGCCACCGAGGCGATGATGGTATTGCCGATCTGGGTCTTGGTCAGGCCCAGGTCGTCGCGCACCAGGGCCATCATGGGGGCAATGCCGAACCAACCAAAAAAGGCCAGGAAGAAGGCGAACCAGGTCAGGTGGAAGGTCCGCATGTGGGGCTTGGAAAGACTGAATAGACGAATGCGCGTGGCCTTGTTCGACGGTGGCGGTAACAGAACTTCGGTATCTTTGACTTCCATGACTCTAATCCTCCTTTTTACTGATCAGTCCGGCTATACAGCCAACGCAGCCGGAGCCGGCTTGAGAGCTGCCAGTACCTTCTCCAGGGTTTCGGGCAACTCATCGCAGGGCACGTTTTCCAGTGTCCTTACGGCCGACTCGCCATCGGTTATGACGCCGGCGGCCTCGGCTACCCTGCCGCCCAGGAATATGTCCACCGCCTCCACCACTTCGCCGTCCACCCGGGCTTTCTTGCCCAGCAGGCCGATGTCGGCCACCGTGTGGTTGCCGCAGGCGTTGGGGCAGCCCGACCAGTTGATGGACAGAGCCGGCAGGACGCCGTCCACACTTTTCTCCAGGTGTTGCGACGTCTTCAGGGCCAGGGACTTGGTGTCCACGAGGGCGAAGTGGCAGTAGTCAATGCCGGTGCAGCTGACCAGGCCGCGCATTACCGGCGACGGGTCCGGCCGAAACTCTGCCAATAGCGGCTCGAGTTCCAGGGCCGGCAGAAGTTCGTCAGGGACGTTGGGAATGATCAGGTTCTGTTCGGCGGTCAGGCGAATTTCCCCGTTTCCGTAGGTATCGGCCAGGCGGGCCACCTCCAGCATCTGTCCGGCGGTAATCCGGCCCACGGGGACCACCAGGCCCGCGTAGTTCAGGCCCGATTCCTTCTGGTGGTGGATGCCGATGTGGTCGGACTTGGTATCGCTCCCTACGGGTGAACCCGCTGTAAGCAGGGGATGCCGCAACCGCAGTTCCAGTTCGGCCCGGAACCTGTCCGCGCCCCATTCGTCGACCAGGAAGGCCATACGGCACTTGTTGCGGGCCTCCCGGGGCCCGTGATCGCGGAACAGCAGGGTAATTTCGCTGCAGAGATCCGCCGCGTCCCGGGGCAGCACGAACACGTCCAGGTCGGTGGCGGGGCGGAAACCGCCGGAACCCTGCTTGCCACCCACGGCCACGTTGAAGCCATTGACTTCCTGGCCTGAGATGATCCGGACGGCCGGGGTCAGGGCAATGTCCTGGGTGACGGCGTGGGTGCAGTTATCCAGGCAGCCGGTGATGGTAACGTTGAACTTGCGGGGCAGGTTGGTGAACTCCCGGTTGCCTACGAAGATGTCGTTGTATTCCCGCACAACGTCGGACGCGTCGAATAGCTCGTTGGGGGTGAGGCCGGCTACCGGGCAGCCCACGATGCCGCGAACGTTGTCCATTCCCGTCTGCAGGGATACCAGTCCCACGGCTTCAAGCCGGCCCCAGATTTCCTGGACCTCATCAATTTGAAACCACCTGAGTTGGATCTGCTGACGGGTGGTAAGGTCGGCGAAGTCCTTGCCGAAATCGCTGCTGATGCCGGCTATGGCGCGGAACTGGGCCGAGTTGCTGAAGCCGTTGGGGATGCGCAGCCGCATCATGAAGTGACCCGGAGTCTGGCGCCGGAAAAAGACTCCCAGCCACTTGAGCCGCTCTTTGTCCCCGTCGCTGATGGTCTCCCAGCCCTCGGTGGCGTAGCGGGGCAGGTCGTCTTTAACGTCCAGACCTTTCTTTTCTTCTTTGTAGGCCTCTATCTTGTTCACGATGCTTCTCCTTGTTGGTCCCTGTCCTGCCACCTCTTCCCGGTGGGCCGTAAGTCCTTCCTTTAACACCCGCTCATGGTGAGCTTGTCGAACCGCGTCCGGCCGACGCGCTTTCCGGCGTCCGGGCACGTGATTCATTAGTAATGGTGGGAAACTCCACCTTCTTGCCGCCGATGACGCTGATGGCGGTGGCGGCCTGGGACGCCGCCCGGTTGGCTTCGAAGGCGACTATGGCCTTGACCTGGGGCTTGCAGGCTCCGCATCCCGTGCCGGCCCGGGTTGCCGCGCACACGTCTTCCAGCGTGGTGTTACCGTCCTGGCAGGCCTGGATAATCCGGCCCTTGGTGACACCGTTGCAGTTGCAGACCTGGGCGGTTTCCGGCAGGTCGGCCACGTCGACCCGCGCCGCGCCGCCGGTGCCGGGGAACAGCAGGCTGGCCCGGTTATCGGGCAGCAGTTCACTCCGGTCAAAGGCCTGCAGCACGGAGGGCGCGGTCAGCCCGTCGCCCAGCAGAATGGCACCGGCCAGGCGGCCGTTGCGGATGATCAGCTTCTTGTAGACTCCCCGGGCCGGTTCACTGTAGTGGACCTGCTCGTCCTCATCGGTCTGCGGGTCCTTGTCACCCATTACCGCCAGGTCAACGCCCAGGACCTTGAGCTTGGTGGATACCTTGACCCCCCGGAAGGATGCCTCGGGATTCTCGCCGGAAAGCTGCTCCGCCAGGATGCGAGCCTGATCCCACAAGGGCGCCACCAGCCCGAACAGCTTGCCCCGGTGCTGGGCGCACTCGCCGATGGCGTAGACGTTGCGGTCATTTCGGCAGGACAGGTCGTCCTGGATGACGATGCCGTGCTGCACGTGAAGCCCGGACTGTTTCGCCAGGTCGATGTTGGGCCTGACGCCGGCCGCCACGACAATCATGTCGCACTCCAGTTCCTCGCCGTCCTTGAACTTCAGGCCGCCGACAGGGGCGCCGGCGAAGGGCGGAGTGATAGACTCAGCCAGCTTGTCCAGGTGGATGTTCAGGCCCAGGCTTTCCAGGGTCTGCTTAAGCATGGCTCCGGCCGGTGCGTCCAACTGGCTGTTCATCAGGTAATCGCCCAGGTGGGCTATGTGGACTTCCAGGCCCCGCTCCAGCAGGCCACGGGCCGCTTCCAGACCCAGCAGACCGCCGCCGACCACCACTACCTGTCGGGCCGACGCGGCATGATCGATCATGGCCTGACAGTCCTCCAGGGTGCGGAAAGAGAACACCCCGCCCCGCATGAAGCCGTCTTCGTCGTACATGTTGTCGATGGGAGGGAGGAAAGGCGTGCTGCCCGTGGCGATCACCAGCTTGTCGTAGGGTTCCGAAATGCCCCCGGCGGCGTAGACGGACTGTCCCATCCGGTCGATCCACCCGGCCTTGACGCCGGAGTAAAGCTTTATGCCCTCTTCCTGGTACCAGGACAGTTCGTTGATAAGGGTGTCCTCGGGCTTGTGGCAGCCGGCCAGGACGCTGGACAGCAGGATGCGGTTGTAGTTGCCGTGGGGTTCCTCGCCGAACATGACAATGTCGTACATTTCGGCGCCGCCCCGGGCCACCATTTCCTCAACGAACCTGGCGCCGGCCATACCGTTGCCGATTACTATCAGGCGTTCCTTCTTCAACATCTCCATTCCTCGCCAGGGTCACTTACGTTATCCGTTACCAGATTTTCCGGTCGGGGTGGTGTCCTGACGTCTTCTCGACGAGCTTATTCCTTGACGATCCTCACGGCGCAGACCTTGAACTCGGGCATACGGCTGGTGGGGTCCAGGGCAGGGTTGGTCAGCAGGTTCGCCGACTGCTCGTTGGGCCAGTGAAAGGGGGTGAAAACCGTGTCGGGGCGGATGGCCTCGGTGAGCCGCGCCCGGACCCTGGCCGCGCCGCGCCGGGTTTCCAGAGTCAACATATCGCCGTCGGACAGGCCGTACCGCTCCGCCGTGGTAGGATTTATTTCCGCCAGCGGTTCAGAAGCCATGCCTTCCAGTTCGGCGATTCTCCGGGTCTGGGTGCCGGACTGGTACTGGGCCAGCACCCGTCCGGTGGTCAGGTACAGGGGAAAATCTTCGTCGGGTTCCTCCGCAGGCGACCGGTGAAGGACGGGGTGGAACCGGGCCCTGCCGCTGGATGTGGGGAAGGACTCCGCGAACAGCCGGGGGGTGCCGGGGTGGTCCACCGAAGGGCACGGCCAGAAAACGCCCTGGCCGGTTTCGATTTTTTCGTAGGTGATGCCAGAGTAGTCGGCCACGCCCCCGGCGCTGGCGGCCCGTAATTCTTCGAACACTGCCTCCGGGCCGGTGTAGGTGAACCACCGCTCCCGGCCCAGCCTTGCCGCCAGCCGCTCCAGCAGTTCCAGATCGGTCAGGACGCCTTCCGGAGGGTCGTACGCCCGGCGGCGGCGGATAACCCGGCCCTCCAGATTGGTCATGGTGCCTTCTTCCTCGGCCCATTGCGCCGATGGGAGCACTACGTCGGCCAGCAGAGCGGTCTCCGACAGGAAGAAGTCGGAAACTGCCAGGAAGTCCAGGGCCTCCAGGCGTTCCCTGATGTTATTACCGTGGGGCGCCGACACCATTACGTTGGAACCCAGCACCAGCAGGGAACGGATACCGCCCTCGGGACCCAGGCTGTCGAGAAGTTCGTAGGCCGACTTGCCGGGGCCGGGCAGTTCCTCTTCGGGGAAGTCCCAGACGGCGGCGACGTGCTGGCGCGCGGCGGGATCAGCAATCAGGCGGTAGCCGGGAAGCTGGTCGGCCTTCTGACCGTGTTCCCGGCCTCCCTGTCCGTTGCCCTGTCCCGTCAGGCAGCCATACCCCGAGTTGGGGCGGCCCACCTTGCCCAGTGCCAGGGCCAGTTTGATGCAGGACAGGACGTTGGTTACCCCCTGGGCCTGCTGTTCGGCGCCCCGGCCGGTGAGAATCATGGCGGTTTTGGCCCGGCCCAGCAGGCGAGCGGTCTGCAGCAATTCTGCTTCGGGAATGCCGGTAATCCGTTCCACCCGTTCGGGCCAGTAAGTGGCGGCGATCTGGCGCACCCGTTCAAAGCCCTCGGTGCGCTCTCGTATATAGTCGTGGTCAATGAGATTGTCGCGGATGAGCAGGTGCAGCAAGCCGTTGGCCAGGACAGCGTCGGTGCCGGGGGTAAGGCGCAGGTGCAGGTCTGCCGCAGCCGCCGTGGCAGTGCGGCGGGGGTCGGAGACCACCAGGACGCCGCCGCTGGCGTGCTGGGCCTCGAAGTACTGCATTATGGGGGGCATGGTCTCCGCCACGTTGCTGCCGGCCAGCAGCACCACCTCGGCGCCGACGATGTCTTCCAGGGGGAAGGGCAGGCCCCGGTCAATTCCCAAGGCGCGAATGCTGGCGGCGGCGGCCGACGACATGCAGAAGCGGCCGTTGTAGTCGATGTTGGCGGTGCCCAGGGCCACCCGGGCGAATTTACCCAGCAGGTAGGCCTTTTCGTTGGTCAGAGAACCTCCACCGAAAATACCCACCGCATCGGCGCCGTAGTCCGTCCGCGCGCTTCTGAAGGCCTCGACCATCCGGTCCAGCGCCTCGTCCCAGGTGGACGGGACCAGTTCTCCGGCGCCATTCCTCACCAGCGGGCTGAGCAGCCTGTCCGGGTGGGCCAGCGGCGCGGCGGAAGTCCAGCCCTTGATGCAGAGGGCGCCCTTGTTGACCGGGAAGGCTTCGTCGCCGTCCACAACGGCAGCCTCCCGTGGGCCGGACAGCCGCATCCCGCACTGGAAGGCGCAGTAGGGGCAGTGGGTAGCCGTGTCGCGCTGGGGGGTGGATGTCATTGCCGGTTGCAGTACCTCCGTACTGAATCGCTTGCAACCAGCGTATTGGCCTTATGTTTCTGCGGAATGACGAGGGTGTAACCAATAAATTACAGCTGTGTTAAACCCTGGCAAGCTCTCCTTAATGACCGGGTCAATGACC
>JAJEDS010000271.1 GCA_022821365.1 Dehalococcoidia bacterium
TCGGTCCGTTCCTTGAAGAAATCCGAATTCTTGGTCGATTCCTTCCAAGCGATGGTATCGCCCATCTTTACCAGGAAGGACGGGATGTTGGTCTTTACGCCGCGGACCGTAAAGTGGCCATGCCGCACCATTTGCCGCGCCTGCTTACGGGAGTCGGCGAAGCCAAGCAGATAGACCACATTATCCAGCCGACGCTCCAGCGTACGCAGCAGGTTCACACCGCTGATTCCCGGGGTATTGAAGGCCTCCGTCATGTAGCGGCGGAACTGGCCTTCCATGATCCCATAGATCTGGCGTGCCTTCTGTTTTTCCCGCAAGTGTACACCGTAGTCGGACGGACGGCGGCGGCGGTTGTTCTGGTCTCCCGGAGGCGAATGGCGGCGTTCCACCGCGCACCGGGGCGTAAAGCACCGGTCGCCCTTGAGGAATAGTTTCTCGCCTGCCCTGCGGCAAAGCCGGCAGGATGGACCTGTGTATCTTCCCATAATCCTTCTTCTATACCCTTCGTCGCTTCGGCGGTCTGCAGCCGTTATGCGGGATTGGAGTTACGTCGCGGATGCTGGTTACCACCAGACCCGCTCCCTGCAGGGACCTGATGGCCGCTTCCCTGCCGGCCCCTGGGCCCTTGATATAAACGTCGATCATGCGCAGGCCCATGTCCATGCCTCGCCGGGCGGCCTGTTCGGCAGCCCTCTGGGCGGCGAAAGCGGTGCCCTTCCGGGAACCCTTGAAACCAACGGTCCCGGCGCTGGCCGATGCGATCACATTCCCATCGGAGTCGGTAATGCTGACCAGCGTGTTGTTAAAGGTAGAGTAAATATAGGCCCGCCCCTGGGGCACTGTTCGACGTTCCCGCCGGCGAGTTCGTGGTCTGGGCATAAACTTCCCTCGATAAACTTCGGTTTACTTCTTGCCACCAGTCCGGCGGCCGCGACCGGCCACGGTCCGGCGTGGTCCCTTTCGAGAACGCGCGTTGGTGCGGGTCCGCTGACCGTTCACGGGCAGGCCCCGGCGGTGGCGCAGTCCTCGATAGGAGCCAATCTCTATCAGGCGGCGGATGTTCTTGTTGACGTCCCGGCGCAGGTCACCTTCCGTCAAATATTCCCGGTCTACAATCTCCCGAATCCGGTCCACCTGGTTCTCTTCCAACTCGTACATCCTGGGCGACATATCCGGGTCGATACCCGCTTTCTCCAGGATTTCGGCGGCGATTACCGGCCCAACGCCGTAGATGCTGCGCAGGGCAATGTGAGCCCGCTTGCGGTCGGGCACGTCTACTCCGGCGATACGTACCATATCCTTAACCTCCCGAAAGTGCGGTCAACTAGCCCTGTCGTTGAGCGTGACGGGCATTGGGACATATAACCCGGACGACACCCTTGCGCTTGATAATGCGGCACTTGTCGCACCGGGGTTTGACTGATGCAGTTACTTTCATGATGTTCTCCCAGCAACCGAAGGGAAGGTCGCCAAGGTTGCCCTTACTTGAAGCGGTAGGTGATCCTGCCCCGGCTCAAGTCGTAGGGGGACAGTTCCACCAGCACCCGGTCTCCGGGAAGCACCCGGATAAAGTGCATTCGAATCTTCCCCGAAACGTGGGCCAGAACCTGGTGATCGTTGGGGAGTTCCACCCGGAACATACCGTTGGGCAAAGCTTCGGTTACCTTGGCTTCTACTTCAATAGCTTCCTTCTTCGGCATAACCCTCCTAACAGTTGCAGTCTCTTACTTCGGTCAAACGGACATCTTCAATCCCCACTAACTGTGCTTCGTCAGAATCTCGGGGCCATCTTCTGTTATCGCGATGGTATGCTCGAAATGGGACGACAACGAACCGTCGGCAGTCACCACCGTCCAGTTATCATCCAGAATCCTAGTATGCCAGTCACCGATATTGAGCATGGGTTCAATGGCAATACACATGCCGACGCGCAGCAATTGACCGCGCCCCGGCTGACCGTAGTTGGGCACCTGGGGGTCTTCGTGAAGAAAGCGGCCTATACCGTGTCCAACAAATTCCCGCACAACGCCGTAGCCCCTTGCCTCGCTGAACGTCTGCACTGCAGCGCCGATGTCCCCAATCCGGTTTCCAGGTCGGGCCGCCTTAATGCCTTCTTCCAGGCTCAGGCGGGTGGCTTCCATCAGATCGATGGCCTCCTGGCTCACTTCGCCAACCGCCACGGAAACCGCCGCGTCGCCGTTAAAACCCTCTACGATGGCTCCCACGTCCATCTTGATGATGTCGCCTTCCTTGAGCGCCCGCTTGCTGGGTATTCCGTGGACAATTTCCTCATTAACGGAGGCGCAGATAGTGGCGGGAAACCCATGATAGCCCTTGAAGCCCGGCTTGGCGCCGTGGTTCAAGATGTTCTTGTATGCTATGTTGTCCAGTTCTCTGGTAGTAATCCCCGGTTCAACCGAACGTTTCAGCAGGGTCAGGGTGTCGCCCACGATGGCGCCTGCGCGCCTCATGGCGTCCAGTTCCTGTGCCGACTTAATGGTAATCCCGCCAGTGTATGTTGACGGCGAATTCGATGCGGTTTCTACTTTCGCCTTGCGATTCATGATTACCGACCTACTTCCAAAATTGCCAATAGCAAAACTGAATTTTAACCTGCCTGGCCTTGGGTGTCCAGTTCAAGGGCTTCCAGGGCCCGCGCGTTGATTTCTTCAATGGCGCCCACTCCTGAGATTGCCTTGAGCAGTCCATTCTCCCGGTAAAAGTCTAGCACCGGCGCCGTCTGGTCCTGGTACACCCCAATCCTTACCTGAACCGCTTCCGCCCGGTCGTCCTCACGCTGGTACAGTTCGCCTCCGCACCGGTTGCAGCGCGGCGGGGAATCGAACTGGTCCGGCTCCAGGTTAAAGGGGGACTGGCACGAGCGGCATAGAAAGCGGCCACCCAGCCTCTTGACCAGTTCATCCTGCGGCACGTCTACCAGCAGGGCGCTGTCCAAAGGAATGGCCTTCTCCTCCAGGACCTTGTCCAGCGCCACCGCCTGTTCCCGTGTGCGAGGAAAGCCGTCCAGGATAAAGCCCGAATCCCGACCCACTTCCACTATCTTGTCCATAACCATTTCGATGACCAGGTCATCCGGCACCAGCAACCCCTGGTTCATGTATTCGGCAGCCTTGGTTCCCAGCGGCGTTCCCTGATGCAGGTGGGACCGGAACAGGTCGCCCGTACTGATGTGGGCCAAACCCAGGCGCTCCCTTAGCAGTTGGGCCTGTGTGCCCTTGCCGGCTCCGGGCGGCCCGAACAAAGCCAGTCGAATAGATGACGTCAATGCTACCTCAGGAATCCTTCGTAATTTCTCATCAAGAGCTGGGCTTCCAACTGCCTGAGGGTGTCCAGCCCCACGCCTACCATAATCAGCAGGCTGGTACTGCTCAATTGGATAGCCTGCACATTGGTAACCAGCGACGCCAGGTAAGGCACTATCGCCACGAACCCCAGGAACAGGGCTCCACCGGTGGTGATTCGAATAATCACGTGGTTGAGATATTCCTGGGTGGGTCGGCCCGGCCGGATGCCCAGGACGAATCCCCCATTTCGCTGCAGGTTCTCCGCCAGGTTCTGCTGCTGGAACACCACCAGCGTGTAAAAAAAGGTGAATATGACCACCAGCACGAAAACGAACACCCAGTAAATGACCGACGTGGGATTGAACAGGTCTGCAAAGAACCTCGCCACGTCCCCCAGGACGCCCGTGCTGGTCGCGAAGTAGGTCGCCACCGTGCCGGGCAGAATCACAATGGAGAAGGCGAAAATCAGCGGAATCATTCCTGCGGAATTGATCCTCAACGGAATGTAGGTAGCGCCGCTCTGCCGGTACATTCGCCCGCCACGGAAAATGCTTCTTCCGTATTGCACCGGTATCCGCCGGTGGGCCTCGTTAAACAGCACGATCAGGGCAATGATCAGCACTCCGATAATCACGAAAAAGCCGATTCCCAGCACGTCCTGCCGGTCGAGGAAACCCTGGGTAATCAAGCCAGGGAAGCCTGCTACGATACCCGCGAAAATTATCAGCGAAATGCCGTTGCCAATCCCCCGCTCGGTAATCATCTCCCCCAGCCACACCAGGAACATGGTGCCCGCTGTCATGGAGATAATTGCGGCCAACGTGGGCAGCAAAGCCGGCCCAGTAAATCCCACGTTGGTCAGGACGTTGCTCTGCTGCAACAGGATCAACTGCCCGAATCCCTGGGCTACGGCAATGGGTACCGTCAACCAGTGTACGATCCGGTTGATTTTGACCCGGCCCGCCTCTCCTTCCCGGGAAAGTTGCTGCAACGACGGGATCACCGGAGTCAACAACTGCATAACGATAGACGCAGTGATGTAAGGGAAAACGCCCAGGGCCACAATGCTCATGCGGCTAAGGGCGCCGCCGCTGAACAGGTCCAGGAATCCCAATAGTTGG
>JAJEDS010000134.1 GCA_022821365.1 Dehalococcoidia bacterium
GGGACCAAATGGAACGATTATCAAAAAAATCCCCATTAGTGAACCTTCGTGCCCTTCGTGGAAAGACCAACCTCGTCCCCTCGGAAGAGGGCATCGGTGAAGAGGCTTAACAAATCTGAACGGTTGCTGACAGACTGCCAATTTGACATCCCATAGGGCCTTTGTTAGTATCAGACCGTCTGTCCGGTTTTCCTGGCAGACAGTATTTTTGTGCCGTTTGCGTTATAATTGTCCCGTCCCGCCGCATGGCCCACCCGAAACAGGAGGTAACGCTGAATTGGCTTTCGTAAGTGGATTGAGGTGCCGCGAATGCAGCCGGGAATATCCTGGCGAGGCCCTCAATGTCTGTGACTTCTGCTTCGGGCCGTTGGAGGTGGTGTACGACTACGCCACCATAGCTGAGGTGGTCAGCCATGACCGCATCTCTAATGGGCCCCTCAGCATCTGGCGCTATCACGACCTCCTCCCTGCCAGCGGCGAAGACCCGGTGGACATTCTGGCCGGTTTCACCCCCCTGCTGAAGGCCCGCAACCTGGGCGAACGGCTGGGACTGAAGAACCTGTATATCAAGAACGACAGCGTGAACCCTTCCTTTTCCTTCAAGGACCGGGTGGTTTCCGTGGCCGCCACCAAGGCTCGGGAGTTCGGGTTCGAGACTATCGCCTGCGCCTCCACCGGCAACCTGGCCTGCAGCGTGGCCGCCCACGCCGCCCGCGCCGGTATGCGATCGGTGGTATTCATCCCCTCCGACCTGGAAAGAGGCAAGGTAATCGGCGCCGCCGTCTACGGCCCCACCATGGTGGCCGTGGAGGGCACCTACGATGAGGTCAACCGCCTCTGCAGCGAGGTGGGCGACAACTACCCCTGGGCCTTTGTCAACATCAACATGCGCCCCTATTACGCCGAGGGCAGCAAGACCCTGGGCTACGAGGTGGCGGAACAGCTGGGCTGGCGCATACCCGACCATGTGGTTATTCCCTCTGCCTCCGGCGCCATGTTCACCAAGATCTGGAAGGGCTTCAACGAACTGGCCTGCCTGGGCCTGCTGGACGGCGTGGATTCCATGACCTTCGGCCCCGACCAGAACACGGTCCACCATCCGGCCATAACCACCAGAATGCACATGGCCCAGGCCGAGGGCTGTTCTCCCATCGTGAACGCCTGGGTCGGCGGCCAGACGCAGATACGTCCGGTGCGCCCCGACAGCATCGCCAAGTCCTTGGCCATCGGTAATCCGGCCGACGGCATTTACGCCCTGCGGGTCATCAAGGAGTCCGACGGTTCGGCCTATGCTGTGCCCGAAGACCAGGTGGTGGAGGGCATAAAGCTGCTGGCCGAGACCGAGGGCATCTTCACCGAGACCGCCGGCGGCGTGACCATCTCCACCCTGAAACACCTGGCGGATAGCGGAGCCATCGGCGCCGACGAACTGACCGTGGCCTACATCACCGGCAATGGCCTGAAGACCCAGGAGGCGGTGGAAGAGGTAGTCAATCCACTGTACATCAGGCCCTCCATGAGTTCCTTCGAGGAAGCCCTGCAGGGCAGCCCCGCTTCGGCAAGTCTGTAACAGGGCGGGAAATCGCGGATAGCATCGCACAAGCTCCTTTGCCCATTCAGCGGGCGGGTCAGGACTGGGGGGAAGTCGCCACGGCGTATCATCCGGGAGAACCGTTGTTGACGGCCGGTTTCTGTTAATTGTTTTAGAAGGAAGGGAGAGATGGGCAGGCAGAGGGTCAAGTTCACTTTCGACGACGACCTGGTTAAAGAGCCGATAATTTACATGCTGGGCCGCGACTTCCACCTGGTAACCAACATCCGCCGTGCCGACGTTGGCGACTCCCTCGGCTGGGTGGTGCTGGAAGTCGACGGCGAGAAAGAGGAGATAGAGCGCGGCCTGCAATGGGTAAGCTCCACCGGCGTCCGGGTGGACCTCGTCAGCGGCGACGTTCTGCAGGGTTAAGGTGAGTCCGGTTGACTGAGCTTTCCGCCTTGGAACCCTTCGAAGATGAACGACCAGAGGCTGTCGAAGACTACCGCCGGCAGGCCCGCGACTTCCTGGCCCGCAGTTGGGTGTATCTGAGAGACGACGACCTGCACCAGGCATCGGAGAAGGGTTGGGCCGCTGGCGCCTGGATGGCCAAGGCTGTGGCGGAAGCCCACGGCTGGCCCTACACCCAGCACGGACAGTTTTTTCAGGTTATGCGTCGTTGCCAGGAACTGACCGGCGATGGTCGAATACGGGAGTTCGGTAATTCTGCCAACACGCTGCACACTTACTTCTACACCCGTAAGAGGCTTCTTTCTTCTTCATCCATTGAAGAAAACCTGGACGACATAGAGATGATGCTGGATATTTTGGAACCATTAGCGACATTGGATGCGGAAGCCGCCGACTAGCCGGGCAATCGACCAACCTGAAAATCCAGGACAAGTTTCGTAATTCCCAATTCGTAATTCGTAATTAACCAGGAGGAACCCCTCAAATGCCTGTTACGGTTCGTATCCCCACTCCCCTGCGCCGCATGACCAACGGCCAGGACAAGGTGGAACTGGAAGAATCCAACCTGTCCACCCTCATCGAGAACCTGGAAGCCTCCTACCCCGGCGTCAAGGAACGTCTGATTGACGAGAACGGAGACCTGCGCTACTTCGTAAACATCTACCTCAACGGCGAAGACGTCCGCTTCCTCGACGGCCTGGACACTTCCGCCTCGTCCGGCGACGAAATAAGCATAGTTCCGGCAGTGGCCGGGGGCAGCAGCTAATTTGGTCAACGAATGGACACGAATAACCGCCAATATCTGTTATTCAATAGCAATCATTAGTGAATATTCGTGTCCATTCGTGGATGGACCTGATTAGTTCCTGTTCAACATCCCGGGCTGGCAGCGACGACAGAAGTTGGTCAGCCGCTGGTTGGCGTTTAACTGGGAGATGTTGCCGCCGCAGACGGGGCAGGGTTCCCCTCCCTTGCCGTGTACCTTCAGGAAGTCCCGTATCTTCACGTGGATGTTGTCACCCACCCGCTCCCGCAGTACCCCTATTGCATCCTCCACCACAATGCGGGACTGCCGGTGCAGGCGCTCCAACTCCTCATCCTTCAGCGTCCCCACCTTGCGGAAGGGCGAAATGCCAGCGGCAAACAGTATCTCATCCGAGTAGGCGTTGCCAATGCCCGATACAAAACTCCCCCGGGTCAGCACCCCTTTCACTTCGCCCCGGAACTTCTTCAGCCCCGCCCTGAAGTCGTCGAAGGACTGGCCGGCCAGCACGTCAACGCCCTGCTTCTCCAGGCGGTATATGCCGTCAAGCTGCTCCGAGTCCACGTAATAGACCATGCCCATCTGCCGGTCGTCCAGGTACCTTAGTTCCATCCCATTGTCCAGTTCCAGCACGAAGGACGTGCGCTTGTAGACCCGCGCTTTCGGTTCGCAGTACTGCACTGCCCCGGTCAACATGGGGTTGATGGCCAGCCACCGGTCTCCCGACAGTTGGCACAGCAGGAACTTGCCCTCCCGCCGGAACAGCTCCAGGCTCGTGCCCGGCAGATCCTCAGCCAGGTTCCCCGCCAGGGGCCGCAGCACGGTGGGGCGCAGCACCCGCGCCGCCTCAATGACGGTTCCCTTGACGCGGTCGTTCAGGTAGTCCTTGATGACTTCCAAATCTGGGGCTTCGGGCATGGCGCCTCCCTTGCCGTCCCGGACGGTGTGGATGCTCCGGAACCAGAGAGTGGTATAAGGCAGTACGGGGCGGGTTTGCGGCCCGCCCCGTAGTATCCCTGGCTGTGGTTCCCGCCGCCTAGTGGTGGGCCAGGCCTATGGCGTGGAACATGGCGTGCTTGACCTCCACCGGCGCAATGGCCCGGCGGTAGTCGGCCGACGCAAAGATGTCCCCGATGATCTCGTCGCCCAGGTCGTTGGAGAGCTGGTTGGCGGCGGCCTCGATGTTGTGGGCGGTCAGTTCCTGGCCGGCCAGGGCCGCCTCCACCGACGGAGCGCGCCTGGGGGTGGGTACGCAGCCGCCCACGGCCACCCGGGCCGATACGCAGCGGCCACCCTCGGCGTTGATGACCACCGCGCCGCCGATTACCGGGTAGAAGGACGCGGGATGGGACATCTTGGCGTACTCGCCAACCTCGCCGTGGATCTGGACAGCCCCGTGTTCGTGCCCGTGGCCATGCTCATGGCCGTGATCGTGACCATGGTCGTGGCCGTGGCCCTCCTCGTGGTCGTGGTGGACCAGGGTGGGCACCCGGACGGCGGTTACTATTTCGTTCTCCGCCACCGCGGTGGCGAAGGCGCCCTGGAAGAAGTCGGCGATGGCGATGGTGCGGGAACCGTTGGGGCCCTGCACGTCGACGCTGCCTTCCATGACGGTGATGATGGTGCCCCAGTCGGATGCGGGGTCGGCGTGGGCCAGGTTGCCCCCGATAGTCCCCCGGTTCCTAACCTGCGGGTCGCCGATGCCCCCGGCCACCTCTGCCATCAGGGGGTTGGCGTGCTGCACGTCGTGGGAACGGGCAATCTCCCCGTGAGTGGTCAGCGCGCCGATATGGATATGGTCGTCGTGGACGGTGATGCCCTTGAGTTCGTCCAGGCCGCCAATGTCAATGAGTGTGGCGGGACGGGCCAGCCGAAGCCGCATCAGGGGCAGCAGGCTGTGTCCGCCGGCCAGCAGCCGGGCATCCTCGTGGTGGGCGAGCATCTCGATGGCCTCGGCCACCGAGCCGGCCTTGTGGTAATGAAAATCAGGCGTATACATAGCTATTCCTCCCCAACCCGGCTAATGTCCGTGTCCGTGGTCATGCCCATGCCCGTGATCGTGTCCATGTCCATGGTCGTGCCCATGGCTGTAACCATGCCCGTGGCTTCCGCCGGCCTCTTGGATGGCCCGCCAGACCCGCTCGGGGGTCAGGGGCATTTCCAGGCGGGTTACGCCCAGGGGGCGCAGGGCGTCAATGACGGCGTTGTAGATAGTCACCGTGGAAGCGATGGTGCCGGTCTCGCCGATGCCCTTGACGCCCAGCGGGTTGTGGGGCGACGGCGTCACCGTGGAAAGCGTCTCGATATCGGGCACCAGGTGGGCCCGGGGCAGGGCGTAGTCCAGCATGGAACCGGTCAGCAACTGGCCGTTATCGTCGTAGACCGCGCCCTCCCACAGGGCCTGGCCGGCGCCCTGGACCACGCCGCCGTGGACCTGGCCCTCGACAATCATCTGGTTAATCTGGGGGCCGCAGTCGTCCACCGCCA
>JAJEDS010000026.1 GCA_022821365.1 Dehalococcoidia bacterium
CGCAGACCGCCTTTCCTTGCCACATTTTTGACCGGTTTAGGTTGTTGTCATAATGGCCTGAGCCTTCCCACCCCCTTGACAAGGAAGCCGATTAGCAGAAAAATCCATTGAGCAAACGCACCATAGTTTCAAATCTCAAACCAAATGGGAGGGCAGTATGGCTGCAGAGCACCGAACCCACCTCTACGTAGGAATTGCCGGTGAAGGACCGCTGATTGAAGGCATCGGGGAGCCCAGACCCCTGGGCGGCGGCGGCCTCTACCGCCAGGCCCAAGGGGAGGAAGATTGGCAAAGCGTTACCAAGGGACTGCCCGAAGAGCCCCAGGTGAGGGCTTTGATGGTCCACCCCGAAAATCCCTCAGTAGTTTACGCCGGCACCCAGTCCGGAGTATTCCGTAGCGAGGACCGGGGAGACCACTGGGAACGCACCGATTCTCCAGAGGGAGATGTGTGGTCGCTGACCGTTCACCCTCAGGACCCTTCCGTCATGTACGCCGGGTACGACCAGTACGTAATCTGCCGCTCCGATGACGGTGGGGCAACCTGGCGCAAGGGCAATACTGCCGGCATTACCTTCCCCCACATCACGATGAATCCCTATCCCATCTGCAAGCGGGTAATCGGCCTGGCCATCGACTCCCATAATCCCCAGGACATCTATGGCGCCATCGAAGTCGGCGGCCTGGTCGCCAGCCGGGACGGCGGAGAAAACTGGGAATCCATCACCGACGGTCATTACACCAGGACGGGCCCAGTGGACCTGCACGGCGTCCAGGTGAATCCCAAGGCGCCGGGACTGGTTTACATTATCACCCAGTTGGCCATGTTCCGTAGCCGGAACAGCGGAAGCAACTGGGAATTTGTAGATATTGAGGAAATGTTCCCTGGCGGCAGTTACTGCCGGGACCTGGTAGTTGCGCCCGATGACCCCAACACCATGTATCTGGCGGCCGGCGCCGGAGGCGGGAGTTCGCCGCCGGGGACCACCGAGGCCGGCGTGTTGGTTCGTAGCCGCGATGCCGGCGAAACCTGGGAACGGGTTGAACTGGGTGAAATCGCCCCCAGCCGTATGTTCCAGATCGCAGTAGACCCCAAGGCGCCCAGCCATGTATTTTGCAGCGACCGGGATGGACTGGTGTTCCGCAGCAGCGACCGTGGAGAAACCTGGAGCAAGACCCAGGTTCCCGGTGAAATGTCCCGCGGCCGCCACGTTTACCCCATGGTGTGCGGCTAACCGGCCTGATGCTGAGTCGAAAGGGAAGGGACCCTTGATTGGACAGTCTGGTGTTCTTTCCCGTCGGCCTGACAATTTTTTACAAAGGAAAGCGAGGTTCCCATTGACATCCGCAGCACTAGAACGCGCCACCTACCGGGTCTCGGACCAGGACCTGGAGTATATGGTATTGGACCGCAGCGAACTGCCCGTTGATTTCCAGGGTTACCAGCAGGTGCGGGTGGGCGTTCTGGACAACGAGAACATGGCAGCCCATGGGTTTGCCGGCAGCACTGCGGCCCGGTTTCGGGAGGCCGGCCGCATCACCGGCTATATGCGAGAATTTGGTCCCACTGCGGACATGAACGTGTTCGACGGGTTTAACTTTGTAGGTTCTACCGTGGCCCACCTTTTCGACAACTCGGAGTCTGTAACCTCCTGGATGCACGACATTTTCCTCAAGGACTTCGAGAGCAATGTGGGTGAAAGTGTGGGAGAAGGGCACCAGCTTATCTCGGTGGACCGCCTGAATCCATCAGGGTTTTTTGACGAAGCCGTGGCGTTGAAAGCGGTGCAGGGCGGCCCCCAGGGTGTAGTTTCCTCCACAGTCATCGACTTCCGGGTGGGAAGAATCCTGGGCGTGGCCTTTGTAGGGACGGTTGGCAATCACGATCGTCTTGACCTGGCCGGCCAACTGGCCCTCGCCCTGGAGAAACGCATAGTTCAGGTGGTCCTGGGGGCGATTTAGGGGCCAGACTTTGCTCCGAGTGCAGGTCTTAGCGGCGTCTGAACATTGGCCCCGGAACCCCCTTTCCCCGAAATCTCTTCCACTTGTTCAGTGGCCCCAAGGGGTGCAACCATGGCAAATCGCGACCGGCTAATTAAAACACTTATCGATTTAATCCGGATCGACAGTCCCACTGGGGAGGAGAACGAAATTGACCGGGAAGTCAGTTCGCGCCTCCAGACCCTGGGGTTCCAGGTGCGGCACGACGCTTACCAGAACCTGGTAGCCGCCCTTGAAGGGCAAGGCGAACCCCTGATGCTGTCGGCCCACCTGGATACCGTTGAACCGGGGCGAGGCATCCGGCCGCACCTCGACGGCGACGTCCTTCGTTCTGACGGGACCACCATCCTGGGAGGAGATTGCAAGGCAGGCGTTGCCATTGTCCTTGAAGCGCTGACGGCGGTGGTCGAGTCGGGATCCTCTCACGTACCGGTAGAGGTCGTATTTTCCAGGGCCGAGGAAGGCGGCCTTAACGGAGCGCGCAATCTGGATTTTGGCCTCATCAGCGCCAGGCGCGGTGTAGTCTTTGACGGAGAGGGCCCGGTAAACCGGGTAACCGTTTCGGCGCCGGCCCAAAATGTGGTGAAAGCGGAAATCATCGGCAGGGCTTCCCATGCCGGCCTGGAACCGGAGAATGGTATATCCGCCCTGGTAATCGCCGGGCACATTCTAACCAGGCTGCCGCTGGGCAGGATTGACGAAGAGACCACATCCAACATCGGTTACCTGGAAGGTGGGTTGAAGCGCAACATAATCCCTGAACGGGCGTACCTCGATGGGGAGATTCGAAGCAGGGACCAGCAAAAGCTGGACCGCTACACCGGCAGCTTTCGCAGTGTATTCAGCGAGGTCGCTGCGATGTATCCGGAAGCCAGAATTGACCTGGACATTACCAACACCTACCGGTCCTACCGGGTGGAACCGGAACATCCGACGGTGGCGATGCTGGCGAGGGCGCTGGCAGAAATCGGGTTGGAACCGATGCTCGGCGGTAGTGGAGGAGGTTCAGACGCCAATGTGTTTTTTGAGCACGGAATTGCGGCCCTGCCCGTAGGCATAGGTGTTCGCTCCTTCCATACCAGGGAAGAGACAGCCCTTATTCCAGAAGTTTTGCAGGGGGCTGAATTCTGCGAGAGGCTGATCACGGCCACCTAAGGAGACGGGTGGACTGCGGGAAGCCATTTACAACTAGGTAGGGTCTGGACTTCGCCCTGTCGCTCCCTTCATAAAATGAACAGCCCCGGCCTTCAGTAGAGGGCCGGGGCTTGGGTCTGCGTTTTTGCAGATGACGTCTACTGATTCAGGGTTACGCCGTTTCTCTCCAGAAGTTCCTGGACGCGCCGGTCAGCAAGCCTGCGGAGCTTGTCGGCATTAGCCCGCTCTTCGTCCACTCCCCGATAAAGGTCGCTTTCGTAAGGGGACCACGTGTTTGCGAGGCTGCGCAGGGCTGCGCCTTCCCGTTCCACCGCCTCGGAAAGCAAGTCGGAACTGGGCCTAAGGTAGGATACCTGCGAAAGACCGCGTACCCGGCTGGCTATTTCACTGAAGCGCTGGTTGTATAGTTGCAGCGCAGAGGTGGCGCCGGCCCGGTCGCAATCCCCCTCGGTGCGGGTCCAGCCGTCAAATTCGCTATGGAAGTCGTCCCAGTCGTCCATCAGTTCACCGAAGGCTGCAACAAAATCGGCTAACGCTTCGCGGTCATTTTCGCTGAAGCCCTCCACCAGGTCTTCCAGGTCCCGGTCTGCCTTTCGGCGAATGGCCCGGGTGCTGTCCAGCGTCTCGTCGAAAGTATCAAAGTGTTCCGAGTAGTCGGGCAGCGCTCCTCCGTTCTCCCCCGAGTCCTCAGTAGCCTGGGCCGAGCCCTGCTGTCCTGAAATATCCGTGGTAGTCCTGGCTGTGGGAATGGGTATGGCTCCCGCCGTCCCGTCTTGAGCGTTCAGACGCGCTTCCCCTGCGTTTTCACCCAAAGTTAGGCTGTCCTGGTGAGTGTTTTGCGCTGAACCCTGCGGAGCGCCATTCCCGGGGCCGTTGCCGGTCTCTTCGTTCTCTTCCGGATCCGTCATTGCTCCGTTTCCGCCGTTGGTATCGGCGGACTCGTCACCTTCGGCAGGCTCTTCCCCGTTCTCCTCCATACTGGTGGCTTCCGCCCGAGCGGCCCGGCGGATTGTGTCCAGTAAATCGCCCAGGGCCTCCGCCTCAGATTCTGCGGCTTCAATCAGCGGGTCCTGTACCGGATCGGTTACCTTATCCGATGTGATGTCTTCCAGGGCTTCTGCGACGGCTTCATGCTCGTCTACCAAGTCCCGGAGCCTGCTGACAATTTCGCTGGACTCCAGTTCCAGGTGTTCATCAGCTAGGGCTCCGTAGGAGTCATAGAACTGATCCCATGCTGCTTCCACCGGCGCCAGTTCCCTGGCAAAATCCTTGGCGACCTGGCGGTCCTCCGGGTCGTCCATTTCTTCCAGTCTATCGACGGCGACCTGGGTGGCCCGTATCATATCCGCTGCGGCTGCCCGCGTGGTCTGGGCGTTTTCCAGCAGCATGGTATTGGCGGGATTCCAGTTATCCCTTAGCCCCCTGAGTGAAGCCTCTTCGCTGGCAGCGGCGGCAATGACCTCGTCGGGTAATTCTCGCGCAATTCCCTTACCCGGCAGGTTGCGGGCCTGGCTGGTAATGCCTCCGAAGTCGCTGGCAAAAATACGAAGGGCTGTCTCCGCCGCCGCCCGGTCACAGGCGCTGATTCCGGAGCGCCAGCGATCAAAGTCTACGTGGAAAGAGTCCCAATCCTCGTTTATGGCCTGCTGGACTCCCGCATGGTCTTGAATCAGCTCCACTGACACGGGAATCGGTGTAGGGGCTATGTTGCTGGCGGGAGAAGAGTCCGTACTCAGGCTCGGGCCGGATTCAGAGTCGCTGGCCGGGCTGGTGCATGCCAGCGCCAAGGCCGCCAGGAGTCCCAGAGAGGATAAGAACAATGTGCGGAGGATTATTTTCATTTGGTCTCTAACACCCCTGTATTATCGTTGACCAGGCCGTTCCTGAAGGCGCCGCTTTGAAGCCGCGAGATCGCTGTTCCCAGGCCATCCGCCGAATCCGCCATTATCACCAGCACGTCCCTGTCCCCGGAACTATTGAGGGAAATGACAGCCAGGTCTTCCAGCGGGACTCCCGAGGTGAAGGGAGTGGTCAAAGTATCGCTGATCAGTATTCCGTTTGCTTCGAGGTATCGCGCGGCACTGGAGTGTTCGCTGAAAAGGCCCAGGTAAACAGTGTCACGGCCCACATTTTCTGAACCCTGCAGCTGGGCGGTGACACCCTCTCCGGACAGCAATTGCTTCATGGACGCAGCACTGGTGACCAGCCCGGGGTCTTCTACCAGGATGTCCACGTCACCCTGGAAAAACCTGGGGAACTGGGTCAACCGGTAGGTTCGCTCGCTCTCGGTCAGGAAGTCTGCAATGTTGGACACCATTCTGGCGTTGTCCTTTACCCCGCTGTAGGGGGGGATCATAAAGGTCCAGTCATAAACTGCCAGGACGTTACGATGGGCGCCAATGGCGATGGGGGAATGCGACTCATTTACCTCGGAGATGCTGGAGAGGGTCTGTCCGCTGGTGTGGGCCAGTCCTGGCCCCGCGGATTGCAGAGAGCCGGCGTAGTAGAACGCGACTTCACTCACGCCGGTAGTTATGGGGTCGGCCTCGAAGTCCCGAACGAAAATCTCCCGGAAATTGGAGTCGTACTCGTCCAGGTTGTAAAGGTAGTCCGGCTGGAAAAAGACGCCAAGGGGTTCGGACAGGTCGTTCATGTGGAAGAAACGGCCGGGGTCGCCGACCAGCAGCACCTTGCCGCCTCCCTCCACGAACTCCAGAACTGCCGCGATTTCATCGGTGGAAAACCAGGCCACCG
>JAJEDS010000012.1 GCA_022821365.1 Dehalococcoidia bacterium
CTGCTGGACGGCCAGGTTGCCGCTCTGAGCTATCACGCCACCGCCTACATGGCCACCGGCGTGGTGCCCCAACGCATGGGGTCCGGCCACCCCAGCCTCGTCCCCTATCAGAGTTTCCAGGCCGCCGACGGGTACTTCATCCTGGGCGTGGCCAACCAGGGCCTTTGGGAACGATTCTGCGAGGGCATTGGCCACCCGGAACTGCTGGAAGACCCTCGTTTCAAGACCAACGATGACCGGGTTGCCCATCGCGCTGAGTGCGTGGCAGCCCTTAACGCTATTTTCCGGGAAAAGACCGTGGCCCAGTGGGTGGACCTGATCGAGCAGTGCGGCGTCCCCTGCGGGCCTATCAACCGGGTCGACGACGTCGTGAACAACCCCCAGGTCAACGCCCGCAACATGATCGCCCAACTGGAGCACCCCAACGTGCCCGACCTCAGGATACCCAACTCGCCGCTCAAGTTGGGGGAGACCCCGCCGGCCATCAAGCGGCCCCCGCCGCTCCTGGGCCAGCACAACGACGAGATACTGAGCGGCCTGGGTTACAGCGCGGAAGCCATCAACAAGTTCAGGGAAAAGGGAGTCATCGGCAAAGGGCCGTGAGACCCTGGTTACCTGACAGCCTCATTCAGGAAGGTAAATTGACCGCCAGAAGGAAAATCCGCTTAATCCATACATCCGATACCCATTTGGGCGACGACTGGCGCGGCAATCGCACGGAAGCTGCCTTTGCCCGCGTTATTGACAGTGTCCAGCAATTAGACGCCGCGGCTCTTTTGGTGGTCGGCGATGTCTTCGACCACGCCCGCGTCCCTGACCGGGTGCTGGAGTTCTACCTGGAGCAGGTGGCCCGGCTGGACCGCCCCGTAATCACCCTGCCCGGCAACCACGATCTCTACCACCAAGACTCTCTCTACCGGCGTGAACCCTTCCGGCACGTCCCGTCCAACTTCCATCTGTTGACCAGACCTGCCGGGGAGACCATCACCCTGCCGGAACTCGGCCTAGAGCTGTGGGGCAGGGCCATGACCGAGCATACTCCCGAATTCCGGCCGCTGGAGGGAATGCCTGCCGCCAGCGAAGCAAACTGGCTTGTAGCCCTGGCCCACGCCCACTTCCACTTCCCAAACGACACTGAAAGCCGTTCTTCCCCCATCTGGCCCACGGAAGTGGCGGAAGCCCCCTGCCATTACTTGGCCCTTGGACATTGGGAACGCCACGTCAACGTTTCCCAGGGAGAAACGGCGGCGTGGTATTCGGGCTCCCCCCTGGGTTCGGCCCCGGACTTCGATCACATATCCGTCAACCTGGTGGACCTGGACCCCCTGCTGGGCGTGACAGTCCGGCAGGCCGTTTTACCATTGGAAGGTGGTGTTGAATCGGGCTTGATTGAAGCGGCAGCCCCAGCCGCGCGGGAGGAATCATGAAGCACTTGAGCAGGGAAAAGCGAATCTACTTCCTTGACCCGGAGGCCGAACCCGCCATTACCATCGATTCTGGCGAAGAACTGATGGTGGAAACCTGGGACGCCTTTGAAGGGCTGCGAGACCCGGTTCAGCTTGACGCCAAGGCCCTGAAGGGGCCGGCCACCGGCCCCATCTACGTCAACGGAGCGGAACCCGGCGATGCCCTGAAGGTGGAGTTCCTGTCCATCAAACCCAAGGAGGGGCCGGCCCACATGGTCATGCCCGGCCGCGGGTTCCTCGAGGAGGAATTCACCGAGGGGTATCCCACCGTAATGACCATCGAGGGTGACCAACTGGTCCTGCCCAGCGGAATCCGGCTGTCGCTGAATCCCTCCATGGGCCTGGTTGCCACTACGCCTACCTACGTGCAGAACACCGCCAGCGACAGCGGCCCCTACGGTGGCGACATAGATATGAGGGAACTGGTGGAGGGCAGCGTCATCTACATGCCGGTATTTGTGGATGGCGGATTGCTGGCCATGGGCGACTGCCATGCCGTGGTGGGCGACGGCGCCGTGGCCGGTACGGGCGCCGAATGTTCCGCCGACACCCACATCAGGGTAACCGTGGAAAAGGGCATGAACATCGCTAGTCCCAGGGCGCTGACCCCGGAACACTTCGTAGTGCTCTCCTACGGGGAAGACCTGGCCCCCGCCATGAAGCAGGCGGTTCGGGACATGGTGGAATTCCTGGTACAGGAAAAGGGAATGGCCCCCTACGACGCCTATACCCTCTGCAGCCTGGCCGGCGACGTGCGGGTCTCCCGCACCTTCCGCCCCATCAGCCCGGTCAAGATGATGCTGTCGCGCGAGGCGTTGGGGCAGCTTTAATTGTCGTCCACGAATAGCCGCGAAGGAGCGCTAATTCTGCCAGCCTAAAGGAAAGCATTAGTGGAAATTCGTGCGCATTCGTGGATGAAAAAACTCACATCACCGAATACCCGCCGTCCACCGTAATCACCGCTCCCGTTACATAGTCCGACGCCCGGCTGGACAGGAAGACGACTGTGCCCTGGAGTTCGTCCACCTCGCCCCAGCGGCCGGTGGGAATGCGGCTGCTGATCATCTGGAAACGCTCGGGTTGGTTCACGGGTATGTCGGAAGTCAGCGTGGTCATAAACCAACCGGGAAGAATGGCGTTGGACTGAATATTGTCCTTGGCCCAGGCCACAGCCAGGCTCTTGGCAAGCTGAACCACGCCGCCCTTGCTGGACGAGTAAGGCGCGCCGCTGCCCCCCGCCGCCAAACAGCGAGTACATGGAACCGATGCCAATGATTTTGCCGCCCCCCTGTTCCTTCATGTGGGGGTAGACCTCCCTGGCCGCCAGGAAGGATGCACGCAGGTTCACGTCCAGCACCAGGTCCCACTCCTCGGTGGAAGTCTGGTCGGGGGTCTTTCGCACCACAGTGCCAGCGTTGTTCACCAGG
>JAJEDS010000245.1 GCA_022821365.1 Dehalococcoidia bacterium
GACTGACCCCGGCCGGTCAAATCCCGTCCCAGCAGGGCGACGATACTGGCGAAGGCGGCGCCCACGCCGGCAAGGTAACTGGCCTGATGCAGCGGCGTGGTCAGCGGTTCCCGGTGGGGGTGGCCTGTACCAAAGCTCAACCCGCTCATAGCGTTGGCGGTCAGATCGGAGCCATTGTAGCTTCTGTATGGACCGGTGCGTCCGTAGGGGGAGATGGAGGTAACCACCAGTTCCGGGAAGAGGCTCATCAAGGAATCGTGGTCCAAGCCCAGGGATTCAATCAACGGCAGAGGCTGGTTCTCGACAAAAATGTCGGCGGAATCCAGCAACTGTTCCAGGATGCGCCTCCCGTTGGCGGATTCAACATCAAGGGTAATGCCCCGCTTGTTCAGGTTGGCGAACAGGAACAGTCCGCTCTGCTCTGAATGCGGAACGCCCCCTGGAAACGGCCCGCGGGTGCGCCCCTCGTCCCCCTTCCCCGGGTTTTCAATCTTTATGACATCTGCGCCCAACTCCCCCAGCACCTTGCCGCAGAAGGGTGCGGACACCAGGCTGCCCCATTCGATTACCCGGACTCCGGCCAGGATTTCCAGGGGAGTTGGCAAAGGTTCCGGGTTTCGGTGAGGGCGTGTCATTCCGGCCCGCCGCTACACATACCGTTGAAACCATGACAGCGTCCGCGCCAGATATTCTTCCCGTAACTTGGGGTGACCCTGGCGGGGGAACGAGTGGGAGCAGCCCGGGAAGCGTACCATCTCCACTTCCTTCCCCAGCCGCTTCAATCGTACAAAATAGGCCTCGCTCTGGGAGATGGGGCATCGCACGTCTGACTCGCCGTGCAGTAGCAGGACGGGCGCCCTTACTTTGGGGACGTAGGTAATTGGCGAGTGGTCCACCAGTTTCTGATATGCCTCTTCAAAAGTGCCGCCCCACTGGACTTCCCCGAAACTGACCCCAATGTCGGAAGTGCCGTACATGCCGACCAGGTCGGTACAGGGCGCGCCCACCACCGCGGCGCGGAACCTATGGTTGTGCCCCACGATCCAGCTTGACATAAACCCGCCGTAGCTGTAGCCATGGACACCCATCCGGGCCTCATCCACGTAGGGCCGGGAGGCCACCTCATCCACTGCGGCCATCAGGTCCAGGTAGTCCTCGCCACCCCAGTCGTCCAGCACCGCCGTCATGAAATCGTCGCCGTAGGTGGAGGAACCACGGGGGTTCACCGCCAGGGTGATGTATCCGTTGGTGGCCAGCAACTGCTGCAGGGGCACAAAGGAATCGTAGAAGGCGCCGTTGGGACCGCCATGTATCTCCAGGACCAGTGGATATTGCTTCGAAGCATAAAAGTCGGGTGGGAAGTAGAGGCGGCATTCAACCTCCAACCCGTTCCGGTGAATGCTGAACTTGTCCTGTCGCGCCGGTGGGTGAGTGCCCAGATAACCGTCGTTGTAGTTTGTGAGCCGGGTAACCGTCCGGTCTCCCAGTTCTATTCTTAGCAGATCTGCCGGGGATGAAGGGGAGTTGGAGACCAACACCGCGCTGCGTCCCGCGCCATCAATAGAAATCATGGGAGACTGCATTCCGCCGCCGACCACCCGCTTCACCCCATCGCTTTCAATGGAAGCCTCCACCAGCCAGGACTCGCCCCGGGCTTCTCCCAGGAATAGAACGCGGTCGTCGTGGAGCCACACCATTTCCGGCGTAGGGCTGATGCCGGGAATGCCCAGGCAGGGGCGGATAGTATCGTCCGTCAACTTCCGGGGCGCCTCGCCCGGTTCCAGTACGTACAACCAGCTTTGCCAAAGACCCAGCCCGTGGCTGTCCGGAGACCCGGCAGCGACCAGTCTCTCGCCTTTGGGCGACCATGCCAGGGAACCGACAGTCTCCAGTCCGTCGGACCAGCATTGCGGCTCGGCAGTCTCTCCATTCACCGAGACGACGTAGGCTTCTGAGCTGCTGGAAATGTCCCGATCGTCCCGCCGGCTGGATACGAAGGCAATGCGGCTCCCGTCGGGCGACCACGTGGGAAGGTAGTCGTCCCAATCGCCATTGGTCAACTGGCTGGCGCTGCCGTCGCCAGCATTGACGACAAAGAGATGAAAGTGGGCGTCGCCTCGCCAGCCCAGGCCGTCATACCGGTACTTGATCCGGCGGGCCACGCTGACCCGGGGCAGGTGGTTTTCACCCGTTGCCGGTTCTTCCCCTTCGGGATCAACGTTGGCGGAATAGGCCAGCCTGGTGGAGTCCGGTGCCCATGTCACGTCAATGATGTTTCCCGGGGAGCGGGTCAACTGCCGCGCTTCGCCGCCATCTGCCGGAATCAACCAGATTTGCCGGCGGTCGGCGTCGTCGGACCTCAGGAAAGCAATGGTGCGTCCGTCGGGAGAAAACCTGGGGGAACCATCTCGCAAACCCTGGGTGAACTCCACTGCAGGCGCAGCGGCTCCCTTGTCCAGTGAAAGCATACGAAGCCGCGACCGGTTTTCCAGGGTTCCTTCCTCCACCCAGGCGCAGGTGAAGACAACCCTGGACCCGTCCGGCGCCAGCGCCGGGTCGGCCACGGACTTCAGGTGGCGCACCATATCCGGAGCAAAGGCGTTGCTCATGGTCTAGTCCTCGTCTTCAATTTATGTGCCCGGAAGTGAAAAAAGAACAGAGGGTCCATAGACCCTCCGGAAATTTGTCAAACCCTGATATCGGTCGGAAGAAGTTGGCAGGAGCGGGAGGATTCGAACCCCCGACCACTGGTTTTGGAGACCAGCGCTCTGACCAGACTGAGCTACGCTCCTGCGTCCGATGATGTTGAAAGTGGTACCCCTAAGGGTATCGCAATGCGAACTTTCCGGTGGGAAGTCTCCCTCTAAACTAACGAGGGACGCTGAACTGGCCGCACAGTGCAGGCAACCTACAGCTTTCGGTGTGCCGGGGGAGGGGGCGAGGAACCGCCACTTGGCGTCCCGCCATCACAGCTTATTCGCACTCACATTATCCACCCACACCACGCCGATGGCAAGCCCAGCGCCTGGTGAGACCATTAGACAGAGACTACCGAACCAGCATTCGCTGTGAATGCCGTATCTTCACGCGTCGAGCATAAACAAACTGATTGTAAGCCTCCATTCCTGTCGTTGTTCAGACATCCATTGAGGAGGATGGAATTGACGGGTTTGCCTAATCAACTAGATTGGTCAGCGCCCTCAGTTCTTCTGTTACGGTCACGTCCAGGCTTCTCTCTTTCGGACCGCCCGACCCGCCGATGGAAATTACGAACCTGTATTCTTCCTGGCCGGAGAAGCGTGTGCGTTTCACAAACGGCGTTACCAGCCCCCAATCTGCTTGCGGGAATTTCTCGATTACATCCGAAGGGGACTCTGTGTATATCACCGGGCCATGGTCCACGACAACCTGTGGTCGGAACTCCCACAATAACTGTCCTGATCTTTCTACGTCAGTAGGCCGCAACGTATTTCCAAAGTCGATCCCAAGTTGCCTGGCGAACTCTGAAGGGTTTGCAATTAGTGTCGTGGCTTCATAACCCTGGCAAACACTTGCCCGCATACTGTCCATCCCCGTAGGCCACGGTGGCGCAATCGAGGTGCAGAGAACCCAACACTCCTTTCTGTGGACCGAAGTCAATTGAATGTGGTGGGCGCCTGAAATGGGGATTTGGCCTGCTTCCCTCTGGAAAGTGGCGAAATCAGTACTTCGTCGAAAGGTGGCTTCCTCCGAATCACCTATCCCGCACTTGTCGCTCTCCTCCCATTCACGGTAGTAGGCAGCGGTGCGCAGCCTGATGTTCTCGGAATTGGGTATGGCGTACCGGCTTTCCGAGAACCTGACCACCTTTGGCTGGCCGACGATGAGAGCCCGACTAGATACGTTCACTCGGCGAACATAGACATTGAGCGCGAAGGGGCGCTCGACGCGCACCGCGTGCTCAATCCTGTGATAAAGGCTATCGTTGGCTCGCCTTACGTCGTCTGTAATTGGCATGTCCACAATCTTGTAACTCATGCTGGTTTCACCGTTGCCCCGCTGTCCCGCTCCTCGAGTAGTGGCAGTTTCAGACCCTGGCGTCAGCCGATACGATATAGCGGATGCAGCGGCGCTCCTTCAGTCCTCTATTGGAGGTGTTTCGGACTCCCCGTCCCACTCCTCGGCATCCAGTACCCCACCCGGGACTCGGTGAAAATGTACCTGGGGTTGCGGGCCTCCTCGCCCAGCTTGCCGCGCAGCTTGCCCAGCATCGTCCGCATGGGCCTCATGCCGCCGCTGCTGCGGTCCCTCCAGACGTTCTCCAGCAGATGCTCGTAGGTCAGCACCTTCCCGGCGTTGGCCGACAGCTCGGCCAGCATCCGGTACTCCATGGCGGTCAACTGCACCGGGCGGCCGTCCAGGGTCACCCGGCGGGCCGAGTAGTCAATGTTCAGGCCGCCCAGCACGTAGGGCTCGGTCTCGGACACCTCCCTGCGACGCAGGGCCGACCCCATCCTGGCCGCCAGCTCCGTGGGCGAGAAGGGCTTGACCAGGTAGTCCACGGCCCCCATCTCGAAGGCCCGAGCGATGGTTTCGTCCCGCCCGTAGGCGGACAGGAAAATCACCGGCACGTCGGCAATCTTCTGGATGGCCTGCATCAGCTCGATGCCGTCACCGTCGGGCAGCACCAGGTCCAGCAGCGCCAGCCGGGGCCTCTCCCTTTCCATGAGTTGCAACGCCTCCTGGGGGTCTCCGGTCACCAGGGGCGCGTAGCCTGACTGAATGAGCACGTCCCGCACGTAGCGCAGTTCCTGGGGGTCGTCCTCCACCACCAGGACGCGCACCGGTTCCCCGGGGTCCTGGCGAGGGCTTTGAGAGACCCACCGTGAAGCCGGGGCACCGTTGACCCTGGCGCTCCGCCCGGCGCCCTCGGCCACCGGCAGGGTGAAGGTGAACCGCGCCCCCAGACCCACGCCGTCGCTTTCAGCCCGGATGCGGCCCCCGTGGGCCTCCACGATGCCCTTGCAGATGGCCAGGCCCAGGCCAGTGTTCCCGCCCCGCTCCCCGACTTGCTCACTGGAGAACTTGCGGAACAGGTGGGGCAGCCGCTCGGCCGGTATTCCCCGCCCCTGGTCGGACACCGCCACCGCCACGTGAACCCCCTCCCTCGCGGCGCTCACCAGGATGACCGCAGACTCCGGCGAGTGGCGGGCCGCGTTGGACAGCAGGTTGCCCAGCACCTGGACGATGCGCCGCCGGTCCGCCAGCACCAGCGGCAG